>JADKIW010000002.1 GCA_016721115.1 Candidatus Defluviilinea proxima | reverse complement strand
CTTTTGATAGAACTCCAGGGATGGCCCTTCACGTGCGGATGTTCTGAATCTTTCCACGTATTTTCTTAAATAGATCAACATTTATTAACGAGTCATGTTGTCTTCGCCATCACTGCCCAGTGTGATGGTCAATCCGCCGCGCAAACGGACTTGCTCCTCAAAGTCTTCAACCAACGCGCGACCCCGATCCTTGACCTTGCTTGTTTGGCTGTACCGCCAGCGGATGCAATTCCCAGATGTGACCGTCATGTTGTGGGATGCCGCCGATGATGCCAAGTAAATTTCCTGCCATCGATTGCTGCGCGACAAATTCGTTCTGGCTCCGAGCATTTCGTGAATTTCTTTCAACCCTTCTTCAACATGGGCCGGGCTTCGATCCAGTGTTCGCGTAGGTCCATTAATAATTGTGCGGCTGTGGATGATGTGTTCGGTTGTCAGATTGAAGTGTAATGATGTTCATGTTTATAATCTCCAAGTGACAGTCACCTTTAAGTGACCACTTCCTATAATCTTTACTTCCAAAACCGCGGCAGGTGTTCTTTGTAGCTGGTTAGATAATCATCCAGGATGTTTCTTTGCAGTATCAATATCGGTGATGACAGGGTCAAGCAGAAATTGCAGGGCTTTTTTCGATTGCCTTCTACTGCGGCACCTGCACACAACTGTGCAGCGGTAGTCGCGGCGCAGAAGTTCGGCGATGGGTTCGGGCATCGCGCCCATGTCGACGGGTTGGATCCTCGCTATTGACCACACGGGCGTTTCAACGGTTGCGCCGAGCGGTAGGTTGGCACTGTGGCAAACGTTGGGAGTTTGCTCAAGATGATAATGGAGTCGCGCCGCAACATTCTCGATCATTTCCAATGCGCCTTCTGAATCGGGTTTCGAGCAAGCCTTCGTGGTGGCTTCGCCGGTTGCCATTTCGTTCAAACGATATGCCTCAAAATCACGCACAGCTGCCATCACATCCCAATCATATAAACGGATGTTGTAATGCTCCCGGGGTGGTTAGGTTTCAGGATTACTCATCCACGGCAGATACTCGCATAAGTGAGTATCACCGGGAACGGGAACAAACCAAAGGCTGAGAAACGTCTCTCGTCAGCGGGTTCAAATTCCGACTGAGTTCGAAGAAGCGTTTTCTAAAGAGTGGATAAAGGTCCTCGCCAGTGCGTCGGTCATTAATGGAAAGAATCCAGGTGAAGTGATTCAATCCAGCGGCTCGAATATCAACAAGCGGAACAATTTGTTCGCGCACACGATGTTGCAGTGGATGTTGATCCACCGCGGCGTGCATGCCGGTGAGACCCTCGGGGACTTCGATGCCGAGATCGTTGGCGAGCGCAACACCCACCATGCCATAGCCTGCAAAAATTTGATGACACAAACCAACCGCTTTTATTTTGCTATGCCGATTGACCGCGTCGCAAATACGCACCATGGGATTGGTGAAGTTGACGAACCAGACATTAGGGCAAGCCTGTTCCATATCATGCGCGATCTGCATGATGGGACCGATGTTGCGCGCGGCGTGGGCGAAGCCGCGGTCCGCCGTTTTCGGCGTAGGGCTGCGCACGCCATACTTGATGGGAATTTCGAAATCTTGTTTCCACAAATTTCCGCGCGCACCAACTTCAATGGCATTGACAACGAAGTGCGAATCGGCGAGCGCGTCTTGGATGATGAGTAACCGCGGTGATGGTGAAGTGCGAATCCATTCACGGTTGAGACGGTTTGCGAAAGGCTTTGAACGATATCAAGCGTTTCTGCGTTTCCGGTCCACGAGCGCGAGCGTGGAGCCTTTGCGTTTTGTGAGCGCATGATCGCGGATAATGTGTTTTCGCCGAACGATGCCGAGCCTGCGCCGATTACGGTGATCTTGGTGGGGATGGTCATGGTGGTTTGCCTTTTGTTGAATAGAGATTTATATTACTTTCCAAGTGATCAATCAGCAAGCTGATTGACTCCAGAGTTACATACGTCAATCATAACGCTGATTTAAAAATGAATCAAAACTGCCCCGCAGAGGGACGGGGCAGTTTTGATGACTTTATAACCAGAATTATGTATTGGATGTTTGCCAATGGTTTAGGCGGGCTGTTGGGGTACCGGTGGGTGCGGGTGACCAATTTTCTCATGATGTCGAACCAATACGGTGCGCCTTGTGCGGCTGCCATACCGCTGAGCAAAATGCCAACGATCTTTCCCACCCAGCCGTTGGCATCTGTGGGTATATTCTTTGACGACCAGCCGATGGGCAGTGAGAGTACATTAGGTTTCTCGGCATTTTGGCAATTTCTTCAATGCTGGGCGTCTGCCGGATTGCACATCCGTCTCTTTCACTTGGCTTGCCTCGAGTCACTATTGCCCTGTCTTAGGACGGGATCTGTCCACAGGCATTATGATCGCGCCTGTATCCACGTTGAGCGTTGCAGCGACAGCGATGCCAACGATGATCCCAACGATTGCATGCGGCGGCGATAAGCGCCACCGAGACGTTCCAGGGAGTCGTTGAACCAGCTTTCCACGCGTACACGGGCTTCTGTGATCGAGGGTGGCATCATCTGCTTTTTCTTCGATGCCGATCAAGGCGTATCGAGAGTTGGCGAAGTTTGTCAATGCGCTTCCTTCGCCCTTGGATTGAGCAGAAACGCTCTTCTTAAGATTGTCAAATGTGTTTTGGCGTCAGCAACTGCGATGCCTGAGTTGATCACTTCTTCAAAAAGCACCATGGCGAATTTATCCTGGGGAATGCCGCCCGGTTTACGTTTACCGTTGCTGCTATAGAGACCCTGGATCAAAGGGTGGTTATACAATTTATTCTTGACTTCAGGGTTGCCCAGCATCTGTTCAATGGCGTTCTCCAGCATGCTCGCACGCCATGCAAGACCGGATGCGATCCATTCCTGGATCTGCGATGTGATAACCGCCAAGATGACCCAAACAAATATGATGCCGATCGCGACTTGTATGATTGTGGTGAGATCCATATGTTCCTCCTGTAGGGTGTAGGTTTACCGATTCTGAGTTTCAGTACTGGCTGAGTATACATCTTTTGTAAATGTTATCCAAGTCATCTGCGGCGGAAATATTAAACAGACAACCTGCATCAGTGTTCCATTGATGCAGGTTGTTTAGGGAGATCGCTTTCAGAATTATTGAAATTGCACGGTGACGCTCATACCTGCGCGAATGCCTTTGGGGAGTTCATCCAGCGCTAGATGTATAGGTCACGCTTGTTGTAAACCCAATAGGACGCAATTATACAAACGACAATAATTGCGGCAGAGATGAGCAGGTACGTGCCGTCTAGTTCGCCGCTGCGGAAGAGTTCGCCCGCGTCGAAATACTTGAACGGGGTGAAGTATTTGAGAAAATCCAGGTCTTTCTGCATGCTGGCGACAATCGACATGGCGTAGGTCACCAGAATGATGCCAACGGCGGTTGAGCCGGAGAGTTTGTACTGCTGCACGGCGCAGCCCAACAGCAGGCCGATGGACAGAAAGATCATTTCGATAACGAACATGGCTTGCATCT
Organism: Candidatus Defluviilinea proxima; assembly: GCA_016721115.1. Classification (NCBI taxonomy): domain Bacteria; kingdom Bacillati; phylum Chloroflexota; class Anaerolineae; order Anaerolineales; family Candidatus Villigracilaceae; genus Candidatus Defluviilinea; species Candidatus Defluviilinea proxima. The sequence continues at coordinate 29,244 of JADKIW010000002.1, read as the reverse complement.
CAAGCGCCAGGAAATCATAGAAGGCCTGGTCGGGTTTAAACGACTGCACTGCCACAAACGAGACAATCCAGGTGATCAGTACGAAGGCAATGCAGTTGACAAGGGCTGCCAGCGCCTTGGCTGTGATGACGGCTGCGGGATACCGGCAGCACGAGTGAAAACTCAACAGTCTTGTCGCGCTCTTCCTTGGAGATCATATCGCTGCCCCACATGGCGGATGCGATGGCGCTCATTAGTCCAAAGTAGATGAACATGACCCCGTAGAAGCCACTCAACGTGGTCAGGTTAAAGCCGCGCATGCTCAAGGCATCCAGCAGCGCCGGGGCATGGAATCCAGCATTTTCAGCAGCTCAGGGTCGCCAGCAAAGGCAGAAAATTTAGCCACCGACATCAAGATCAGTAGCATGATAATGAAGCTCCAGGGTTACCAGTGATTTTAGGTTGGCTCTGAGTTCACGAATAAAGATATTCATCATAGACCTCTTACGATACCGCCGGAATGTCGCGGCGGACACAGCCAAATAACTTACCGCCAGCGAAACCAGGGTGACTGTTACGTTGAGCGCTACCAACGGCGTATCATATGCGCTGTTCTTGACGATGGCTGCCGCATCCAGGTGCTTGAAGGGTGTGAGCAACTCCAAGTGACTACCGTACCAAATATGCCGCTGAAAGCACTTAACACGTATGTACCAAAACCCAGACCAAGGGCATACGGTGTCACGCTGCGCACGCGCTTGACCAACAGGGAGATGACCAGACCAACGCTCAAGAAAAAGAGTTGGAAGATCACGATGCTGAGCAGCAACAGGATCAGGGTGGATGATTCGTAAACACGATCCTCGCTGAAGAACGTGATGGCAACGAGACTGCTTAACCATACGACGAGATTGGTGATGGTCAGGCTGGTCAGCGCAGCCAGTAGTTTACTGGTCAATACCTGCGTGCGGCTGACCGGTTTGCTCAGCAGGAAGTCTGCTGTTAATTCGTTCTCTTCAATGGAGATCAGCCCAAAGCCGTAGTTGCTGGCTTGGATTGCCAGGCAAAGTTGAACGAACAGGAAGATGAAACTGTAAAAACCAAGCACAGTGGCGAGATCCATGTTATCCATCCCGAAGGCTGCCCGCAATTCTGGCGGATATTTTGCCGTGAATTCATTCATCAACGCAGCCTGATCGGCAAATACCGGGAACATGGAGAAAAAGAAAACGATGAGGAACGTCAAGCCAGTGACGGTGATCACCGATTTCAGCCGGGCGCGGAATTCGTGTCTGTAGATGTTTGCATCATAGTCTCCGCCTATTCACAGTAGTGCATGAAGATCTCTTCCAGAGTCGGCTCTTCAATGGTCCATCGGCAACCTGGATACTGCTGATCTTTGTAACACTACGTTGATATCGCCTTTGAAGAAGTTCGCCGTGCTGTTTTCCATCTGCAATGTGGTGACCCCGGGCATATTGAAGGATTCCGGATTCAGCCCATCCGCTGTCACACGCACTTTTTGTAGTTGTTCTGCTGCAGGGTGCGAATATCAGGAGATTTCGGCGATCTTGCCCTCGCGGATGATGCCCACCCGGTTGCACATCCGCTGCACTTCCCAATATGTGCGAGGAGAAGAACACGGTCACGCCGCGGGCGTTCTCAGCGCGGATCAGCTCGAAGAACTTGCGCTGCGTCAAGCGGATCGAGTCGAGGGTGGGTTCATCCAGGAACAGCAGTTTGGGGCTGTGCAGCAAGCCCTGCACGATACCGACCTTCTTCTTGTTGCCGTAAGATAAATCGCTGATGCGGCGGTTCATCTCCAACTCCATGATTTCCGATAGTTCGTGCATGTTTGGTAAGTCGCCTTCGTAAAAGCTGGCGGAATACTTGAGCAGGTCAATGACCTTCATGCCTTCTGTAGTAATAGACCTCTGATGGCAGGTAGCCAATATTGCGGCGGATTTCCGGACCCTGGTGACCACGTCCTTGCCAAAAACTTTGCCGCTGCCGCTGGTTGGATGGATCAGCGACAAAAGCAGGCGGATGGTGGTGGATTTCCGGCACCGTTCGGTCCAATAAGCCGAAGATTTCACCCTCTTCGACGCTGAACGAGACATCCGCGATGCCGCGCGCTTTGCCATACTGCTTGGTCAGATTGGTAACTTCGATAATACTCATATCTTTGCTCCTTTGCAAAAAATACTAATGGTCTGACGGTCTCCAGAATGACGGTCCGGCGTTTGTGCTGCCAGATGTTGCGCCAGGCAAGGCGCAACTAGAAGTTGCATTGTCTTTTTCTTTCTCTCAGATGTTCCGAGACCGACTTTGTAAAACTTCAGGTTTTGTTGCGTCAGCTGGGACATCCAGCCATTCTTTCAATACATTGATATCGCCCAGAGGTAAAGAACCAGGCGGCGCGCCAAGGATCCGTTCGAATGAATCCGAGTAGGCATCTATCAAAGCCTCAAGGCGCTCTAACGCATCGGGTGGTGGGTGGTCGGTCAGTAATAATTCAACGAGCTTGTCTTCAAATCCGTGCGATAACCCCACGAACATATTCGCAAATTGGTCCGGGTATTTTGTTGAAAATACGCCCTCAGCCATCCCTTGTCGGACGATCTCCGCCAGCATGGGTGCAATGCGCTTGATGGATGCGGACTCTGCTTCTGGCGCATAATGGCGTTTGCATCGGCGTGCCACACGGAACAGGTCAAGCATAAAAGATTTTTTGCGACACTTTCCAACGTCCGGCAGTATCAAAATAGCGCCGAAATTTTTCGATGGCAGATAAGTCCTTTGCCTCCACAATGGGGCGCAGGACCTGCTCGGCATCATCCAGCATCCGTTCGATCAGCCCATCGAGCAAAGCCTGTTTCGAGTCAAAATAATGATAGAAGGCACCCTTGAGATCTTCAGCGCATCCAGAATATCCTGAATGGACATTTTCTCGTAACCCTTGGTATATACCAGCCTCTGGGCGACATCCAAAATTTCTTTGCGCCGGGCGGCATAATCTTCTTCTTTTACAATGCGGGGCATATTTTTCTCTCTTAATAAACCGACCGTCGGTTTATTTTTCGACGAGATTATAGAACCGCCTTGGATTTGTGTCAATATGATTCTGAGTGACTTATGTCACTTTTGACGAAATCTTGACTCGCCTCGTTTCTCAGCCGAAACCTGCTTCTGTTTTCTGAACCCTTTCCCAAGCTGACACAATCACCGTCACCCCTGTCGGATTATCTTTTACTGACTACTGTTCACTGATAACTGCTTTCTACCCACTGCCTACTGCCTTCTGCATGACCACCTTCACCAACAACCCTGCCCTCCAAAATGCGACTGCCGCCATCCCATGCGCCAGCACTGCGAACAACGGTGGAGTCTGATACGTGTAATAGGTCCAGCACTCGCGCGTGGTGCCCCATAGCTCGAGATAATATCCCAACCCTGAACCGGCGATGAAGGTCAAGACTGCGTAACGATGATCTGTAGGCGTTAGGATGAGGAGCAGGCATAAGAGGATAGCGAGCCATGTATAGGACTTGTCAAAGGTTGGGGCAACAAAGACCAGCATCAAGCTTAGGAAGAGCGTGAACGTTATCCAATACAGGAATCGCAAAGTCTCCTGACTTTGCACGGACGACGGGAGTCGCCGGAGTCCATAATCCATTAAGCGTGTGATCCGATCAATGGACAGTGATGCAATGGGCCACGCAGGAATGATCCACAACGGCGGACGTTCGGCAGTGTAGTAATGCCAGAGGTTGGTCTGTGTGCCCCACGATTCGATGGCAAGACCACCACAGACACCCACGAAGATAATCAATAGATCCGTTTTGATATTTGCGCGCGCAATGATGGTCATGGACATGAAACCAAAGATGCCGAGCAGCAGCCAATCCATGTACCTCCACCACTCGCCATCCCAATCCACATACTTGAGATACTCCTCGGCGAGGGGCCACCAGATGTAGACGATAAGAAAGATGGTCAGCAAGAACCCGCCGAGCAGAATACTACTATCGCGGGTCCAAAAATGTTTGAGGGCGTTACGGATGGAAGACATATATGGAATTATAGCAGTGAGATCTTAAACAAAATATTAACCGGGATAGGTTACAAGTACCTTGTGTTTTTATCCGCTCTCACATAGAATCAATTTATTGCCATAAGGCGGAGCAAGGTCTCGTTCGGTATCGTATAAAACTGTCGTTTACATTTTAGGAGGTGTGCGGAATTTAACGTAATCGAGCAAGCGTGCAAGAATGTGATTTTCAACCATCAATTTCATAACGTCTTTTGTTTGAGGAGAACAAACAGACCAAAACGTTTTCGAAAGTGTTTTCACTGGCACTAATACTGGCATTGGTGCTAAGTGCGGTGCCGATGCAGTTTGCAAGCGCTGCTACGCCCACAGAATTATTCTTTTCAGAATATCGAAGGTTCGAGCAATAACAAAGCCCTCGAGATCTATAACGGCACTGGCGCCGCGGTAGATCTTGCAGCAGGTGGATATAGTGTTCAAATGTTTTTCAATGGCAACCCAGTCTCTACCCTTACGATAAATTTGACGGGCACAGTTGCTAATGGAGATGTATATGTTCTGGCGCAATCAGCTGCTAACGCAACTATCCTCGCCCAAGCCGACCAGACCAATGGTTCAGGCTGGTTCAATGGTGACGATGCGGTAGTTTTGCGCAAAGGCACCACAGTGATTGATGCGTTTGGACAAATTGGTGTTGATCCGGGTTCCGAATGGGAACGGGACTTGATAGTACAGCCGATAACACCCTCGTCGAGCAGATACAATCTGTGCCGGTGACGCCAATGGCTCAGATGCATTTGATCCTTCTATTGAGTGGGAAGGCTTTGTAACCGATACCTTTGGCGGACTTGGTTCTCCACACCGCCAATTGCAATGTGTCGTTGATGCCGCCCCGAAGTATCCAGCACCTACCCTGTAAACGGCGCAACTGACTTCCCAATCGGTGCAAACCTGAGCGTGACGTTCAGCGAACCCGTTAACCTGGACACCGCGTGGTTCGACCTAATCTGTTCCACCAGCGGGACGGTTTCTGCGACGGTGACCGGTGGTCCTGCCAGCTTTGCGCTTGACCCAGCTGTAAACCTCGTCGATGGCAGATCCTGCACATTGACGATTTATGCCGACAATGTCACTGACCAGGATGCTAATGATCCACCCAATAATATGGTCCTTGATTTCGCCGTTGGCTTCACCGTACGATGTATGTACTGCTCCGTATACCCCGATCTATTCCATTCAAGGTAGTGGCGCGACTGTAGCATTGACTGGCACACGCACCACTCAGGGGGTTGTCGTTGGTGATTACGAAGGCACATCCCCGGCGTTGCGTGGTTTCTTTATTCAAGACCCGGCTGGCGATGGCAACCCTGCCACCTCTGACGGCATCTTTGTATTTGAAGGCAGCAATGCCAATACCGCCGTCCTGGCGATGTTGTGCGTGTGACCGGAACCGCGAGTGAGAATCAGGGACAATCACAGATCTCTGTTGGAACGATTGTCAATTGTGGTACGGGCTCCGTTACCCCAACCGATGTGACTTTCCCCGTAGCCTCGGCTGACTTCCTTGAACAATATGAAGGCATGCTCGTCCGCTTACCGCAGACCATGTACGTGACCGAACACTTCCAGCTTGGACGCTTCGGTCAGGTCGATCTCTGCGGATGGCAGACTCAACAACCGACCAATGTCGTGGCTCCGGGCGCGCTGCCATTGCCATGCAACTCGCAAACAACTTGAACAAGATCATTTTGGATGATGCCTCACAGGCGCAAAATCCCGACCCGATCCTGTTTGCACGTGGCGGATCGCCTTTAAGCGCGAGCAACACTTTGCGCGGTGGTGATACAGCCACCGGCGTTGTGGGTGTATTGAACTACACCTGGGCAGGTAACTCCGCTAGCGGCAATGCCTATCGCGTCCGCCCGGTCAATGCCTTGAATGGTTACGTCAACTTTGAACCGACCAACCCGCGCCCAACTTCCGTCCCAGATGTGGGCGGTGATGTGAAGGTCGTGGGCATGAACCTGCTCAACTTCTTCAACACATTTGATGGTCTTCCTGATAATGTGGATAACTGTTCGCTCGGCTTCGGCGGTGGATCAACGGATTGTCGCGGTGCAGATACCCAGTCTGAGTTTGACCGCCAATATCCCAAGACTGTTGCCGCGATCCTCGCGATGAACGCCGATGTCATTGGCGTGAATGAGATCGAAAATGACGGTTATGGTTCAGCCAGTGCTCTCCAGACCCTCGTGGATCAACTCAATGCCGCGACCACTCCCGGTACTTACGCCTTCATTGACGTGGATACGAATACGGACAGGTCAACGCCATGGGCACCGATGCCATCAAGGTAGCGCTTCTCTACAAGCCGGCAGTTGTTACTCCTGTTGGGCAGACCGCGGCTCTGAATACGGAAGCCTTTGTCAACGGCGGCGACAGCGCCCCGCGTAGTCGTCCCTCTTTGGCGCAGGCGTTCGAACAGAACTCCAATGGACAGCGTTTCATCGTCAATGTAAATCACCCAAGAGCAAAGGCTCCGCTTGTACCGTTCCTGATGCTGGCGATGGACAGGGCAACTGTAATGAAGTCCGTGTGAATGCTGCCACCGAATTGATGAACTGGCTCGCCAGTGACCCGACTGGCACCGGCGACCCGGACATCCTGCTCGTGGGTGACTACAACTCCTATGCCATGGAAGATCCGATCATGGTCATTGAGAATGCCGGGTTCACCCATCTCATCAAGTCCTTCCTCGGACCCGATGCCTACTCCTACGTCTTTGATGGGCAGGTGGGGTTACCTTGATCATGCACTCCAGTTCAAGCTCCTCCTGTCGCAGATCACGGGTGTTGGCGATTATCATATCAACTCAGACGAACCCAGTGTGCTCGACTACAACACTGATTTCAAGACTGCTAACCTGATCGCTTCGCTCTACGCTCCAGATCAATTCCGTGTTTCGGATCATGATCCTGTGATCGTTGGCTTGTGCACACCGCCTTCGTTAAAGCGTTACTGTCTCTCCCGACTCGCTCTGCACGCCTAATCACAAGTACAAGACGGTGGAAGCTTCGTTCACATCCACCAGCGATGTTGCTTCGTGACGTTGTTATCAGTTACATCCAACGAACCTGATAACGACCTCGGTGATGGCGATACTGCCAATGACATCGTCATTGTGGATAACGATACGATTAAACTGCGCGCAGAACGATCTGGCACTGGCGGTGGTCGCATTTACACCATCACATACCAAGCTACGAATACCTGTGGCGCGACTGTAACTGCCACAGCAACAGTCACCGTCCCACATAATAAGTAAGCGCAATGCAAGTGCAAAAGGTGCCCGCCAATCGGCGGGCACCTTTTAATCAACTCTCTATCAAACTACTTATACACCTGCGGATTCACACAATTCGGCAAATGATCACCCTTCAAACCGGCGATCAGATTCTTTGCAGCCAGCCATGCCATCTTATCGCGCGCCGTTTTGCTGGCGCTGGCGATATGCGGCACGATGACAATATTATCCAGTGTCAATAATGGATGATCGGCAGGCAAAGGTTCAGGCTCGGTCACATCGAGTCCAGCCGCGAAGATGCGTTTGAATTTCAAGGCTTCGTACAGCGCATCCATATCCACAACCGGTCCGCGTGATGTGTTCACAAGCACTGCGCTGGGCTTCATCATGGATAAGGCTTCCGAGGTCGATCAAATGGTGGGTATCAGGCGTCAGCGGCGTATGCAGCGAGATGAAATCCGATTCTTCGAGCAGAGTCTCAAAATCCACACGTGTTGCTTTTACATCCGGATCTTGCCTTGCTTCACTGGGGTCGTAATAGATCACGCGCATATCAAATCCCACTGCGCGGCGCGCCATGGCTTTGCCGATGCGTCCAAAACCAACCAGCCCCAGCGTTGAGCCGCGCATTTCGGTGCCCAACAAAAGCATCGGACCCCACGTCTGCCATTTGCCAGCCCGCACATAACGATCGCCCTCAAGAACGCGGCGCCCTGCACTCAGCATCAACGTAAAAGCAAAATCGGCGGTCGCATCGGTCAGCACATCGGGCGTGTTGCCCACCGGCAATTTGCGCGCGGTCGCGGCATTCACATCGATGTTATCGTAGCCCACTGCAAAATTACTGATCACCTTCAATTGCTCGCCCGCCGCATCCATCACTTCACCATCGATCTTATCCGTCAGCAAACACAATAAACCATCCACGCCTTGCACGCGGTGCATCAATTCATCACGGCTGGGCGGCAGCTCTCTTTCCCACAGATCCACTTCGCAAAAATCTTTTATAAGCTCCAAGCCCTTATCGGGAATCACTCGTGTTACAAAACTTTGGTTTCGACATACGCTCTCCAAAAAAATAATTCTGATATGATAACAGATATGGATGCAAATAGTTTCGCCACTCACAGCCTCACAGACGAGCGCGTTTTGCGAATTCTTTTTGCCGCACTCGAAGCTGTTGATCCTACAAAGCCGTGCAAAAACATCTTCCGAATCTTTCCGGGGCGCGTATATGGATTAGCCATTGGAAAGCCTCCATCCCCATGCTGACAGCCCTTGCGGAAGCATATCCACTCTCCGGCGCACTCGCCATCAGCAAACACGCTTCATCCCTCAGCCGGAACCTGTTTCCTGTTTTCCTGGGCAGTCACCCCATCCCAGACTCGCGTTCACTCGAAGCAGGTACACGCGTTTTAGATTTTGTTTCTGCATTGAATGCAGAAGATACCTTGGTATGTTTAATTTCCGGCGGCGGCTCGGCATTGGTTACTGCACCCTATAACGGTATCTCGCTTGAAGATATGCAAACACTGACATCGTTGTTGTTATCTTGTGGCGCGCGCATTGATGAGATCAACACGATTCGCCGCAGCCTTGATCAAGTCAAAGGTGGGGGATTGGCGATGCAACGAAGGCGAAAAATTATCAGCTGATTCTTTCGGATGTGATCGGGAATCCGCTCGGAAGCGATTGCATCTGGTCCCACATTCCCCAACCCGACAACCAATGCAGATGCTTTGAATATCTTGAAGAAATATAAAATTGACGGGCAGGTTTCAGGATTCAATTTTGAATTTTGGGTCAGGAGCTCTGGTGCTCCGTCTCTCCAACAGCAAGCTGTTGGACTCCGGAATCAGAATATCATCATTGGCGATAACCGACTCGCCGCGCAAGCCGCGCTTGAACAAGCGCAACGTGAAGGCTTTACTGCTGAGATCTTGACGAACGAATTACAAGGTGAAGCGCGTGAAGTGGGGATGATGCTCGCTAATCGTCTGCGTGTAAGCGCTGAACAAATGACTCGTCCGTTCTGTTTGATCGTAGGTGGAGAGACTACAGTGACCATTACAGGTAACGGCAAAGGCGGGAGAAATCAAGAACTGGCGTTAGCCGCCATGCTGACTTAAGGGGTTTGGAAAATGTAATGCTGATCGCGTTGGCAACCGATGGCGAGGATGGTCCCACCGATGCGGCGGGTGCGGTGGTGACATTTGAATCCGCTCAAAGGGCTGAGATGCTTGGGGTCGACGCAGCAGACCACTTGTCGAGGCATGATGCGTACGTCTGCTTTGATAAATTAGGCGATTTGCTGAAGCCCGGTCCAAGTGGGACGAATGTCAATGATCTGATCTTTTTAATTGGCTTGTAATGTGTGTGGAGAAATCTCCGTCATTTTCCCTTTTGCAAGAATACCACGGAGATCCCTCCACACAACAAGGTAAGTGCAAATAGTAAATTTGCCTGTATAGGTGGAAGAGGTAAAGCAATAAATGCCAGGCAGCCGATAAGTAAAGCAGCAACGTGCATTGTTGTCACTGCTTGGGTAGGGGACATGCCTAATTGCGTCAGTCGGTGATATACATGATCCTGGCCGGCTTTGAAGACAGGTAAACCTCGTCGCAAGCGCGAGACTACTACAAAGGTGGTATCAAAAATTGGAACCCCTAATAATAGAATAGGTACAAACCATGATGATGGCTGTGGCAAGCCTGGGGGATTATATGCCATGGCTAATGTTGCTAACATAAACCCTAGGAATTGTGCGCCGGAATCTCCGAGAAAAGTACGGGCAGGCGTAGTGTTGAAATAAAGCATACCGATGCAGCTGCCTAGCAGGAGAGTGCTTATATAAGTGAAATGTAATTGATCGGCATCGATGGTGACAAACAGGAAAAATGTAGAGGCGATTGCGGCAAGACCAACAGCCAACCCATCCATGCTATCCACTAAATTAAAGGCATTTGTGATACCCACAATCCAAAAAACTGTAATTGTGATGTTGATGATGGGATGTCCGAACATGTGTATGAAAATACCCTGCTGGATCAGAACTGCAGCCGCGATGATTTGCCCGGTTAATTTCCAACTGGCTGACAAGCCTCGTATATCATCCCATATGCCAAATATGAGAATAAGAACAGACGCAGCTAAAATGGCGCGAATATCCTGTGATTGCAATTCTCTGTTTGCAATAGTAATTGAAAATACCACGATGGCAATAGCGATTCCGCCGCCTTTGGGAACGGGGTATAAATGGATCTTATGCGGAGCGCTATTTGGATGATCAACAAGTTGAAACCGTTGGGCGATCTTAATACTCAAAGGCGTAATGAGCAGCGTAATCAGTGTTGCCCAAAAAAGCGGCACGAAAAACTGCAGGATCATAAAATTCTCCGAAGGTGTCGCTGCTGTATATTAGGCATTGTGATTGGATATTCCTATACGTGTTTCGTAAGCACTTGATTGTATACCCCAAGATTTTTGGAAATAATATGTGAGAGACTGAATTGATCAAGAGCGATATCACGACCAGCCTTACCCATTGTACTACGCAGAGCAGGGTTGGTCAGCAATAATTCCAGTGCGTTCGCCAATGCTAGAGAATCGCGCGGGGCAACCAGTACACCGTTAACTCCATGTTTTACTACGTCACGGCAACCGGGAACGTCAGTTGTCACGATTGGTATACCGCTGGCGCAAGCTTCAAGCAGGGCATTCGGTACGCCTTCGCGGTAAGATGGCAGGCAGAAAATGTCTGCTTTGGCAAGTGTTGCTGGCATATCATCCTGCCAGCCCCACCACTCTGCGAGCGTTTCTTGCTTCCATGAGTCAAGTTGTCCCTGCTGGATTGAGGCAGGGTTGCCGGGGTCAACTGTCCCTGCAATAGCAAAGCGGGCCTGGATGCCCTTTTGTTTTAGATTGCGGACCGCATCTATAAATTCCCCCAGTCCCTTTGTTGCGAGAAGCCGGCTTGAAAAAAGGACGAGAGGGATTTCGCTTGTTTTTTTAGTGGGCTGAAACCTGTCCACATCCACGCCTGTGCCTGGGATGAGATGGGACTGCTCTGGTTTGATGAATTTGTTTTGAATAAAGACCTTGCGATCTTCCGGGTTTTCAAATATTACCTGGGTGCGGCGCAGGCTAAATCGGTAGAGCCATTTGGCGAGCCAAAGTAAGGTGCGAGCGACGAGGCTTGAATCAATAAAAAGATGTCCAAGACCTGTAATCGAATTGATAATGCCGGGTATCTTCATAACATGTGCGGCAATGGAGCCATAAATTACCGGCTTGATCGTAAAGTGATGGACGATATGGGGACCGACTTGTTGGTATACCCGTATCAAATGGTATAGGGTTCTTAATTCTTAAATGGGTTGGTCCCCTGTCTTGAGAGCGGAAAAGAAATCCAGGAAAAGCCCCGGGCTTTTAACCGTTCGTGGAAATCACCAGGCGGGGAAAGTAGAATTACTTCATGCCCCTGGTTACGTAGTTCTTTTGCAAGCTCCAGACGGAAATTGTATAAATACCAGTCTGTGTTAGCGAAGAGGATGATTTTCACTTGCCAGCCTTGTCTTGTGAAATGAGCGCCTCATATAAGATATTATATTTTTGCACCATTGTAGCTAGACCATATTCTGCACTGGCTTTTCGACGGGCGAATTCTCCCATTTGCTCGCGTTGGGCAGGCGCCGTCAGTAATTTACCAAGTGCCTCCGCGCAGGCGTGAACGTTGTTGGATTCGAAAATGTATCCGCATTGGCTGTTGATTAGTACGGGATGATCGGCAACATTGCTCAGAACACAAGGAAGCCCGATCGCCTGCGCTTCCATAATTGCAATGGGGCGGGCTTCATAGAGTGACGTAAGGACAAAAATATCGGCTTGATAGAGAAGGTCGACTACGTCTGAACGATTTCCCAGAACGTTGTGATAGACGTCAGTTCAAGTTTCTGTGCCATGTCTTCAAGCATTCTCCGATCAGGAATATCACCGACGAGCCAAAGATTGAATTCGAATCCTTTTGGCGCAGGATATTCGCGGCGTTCAAGAGTAGTGGTATATTTTTTTGCGACGTATGACGGGCGACGCAAATTATTACGGGAGTGTCGTTTTGTTTGTGGTTGCCAGGTTTTTGGATAATATCCAGATTGATCCCATACGTGATTAAGTGCGCCTGTTCTGTACGTGCGTATTTTTTTTGCAGAGACTCCTCGTAGGTGCGTTGAGCGACATAAACGAGGTGTGTGGGGGTAAGATGATTTATACGCGCCTCAATCGGGCATATAGCCAGCGACGAATAAACATTCTCCATTGATAGTAGTAAGCAGGTAGGTGCAAGGTCATAACTGCAGGAATATGCTTGCGTTTCAACAAAGGACGGGCAATTAACCCTGTGCGGGAATCGTGGATATGGACCAGATCTGGTTTTAATTCATCAATCATGCGATTGAGTTGGAATATGGCTTGCAGATCTATCATGCTGCGGACGGTCCATGTGTAAATTTTTCCAGCACCTGCATTCTTGAAGCGTTCATCAAAATCTTTATTTGTGGTTGCAAGCAATTCAAAGGAGTACTCATGCTGAAGGGAATTACTAATTTGCAGGATGAATGTTTCCATGCCGCCTGTGCCTAATGGCAAGGCAGAGATATGAAGAATTTTGGGGCTCATCGGGTGATTACCCCTTTTTTCAACTGCATGGGGTTGCCATGCAGGTATTCAGCCAGTTTCCAACCTGTTTTTCCGAATATAGAAAATGCAAACAATAACCAGAAAGCCCGCCTGCGAGGAAAAGGCGGAAGTTGCCATGCTTTTAGTAGATAGCTGAGCGCGGTTTGAGTCTCACCGCCCCAGAAACAGAAAGAGGCTGAATGAATATATACCGTTTGCATGATGGTATTCTGGTCTTGCTGCAGTGTAGATAGGATTGCTGAGTTTGAAAATAGGTCTTCATAGATCGATATAAATTCACCAGCAAATTTGGACATAGCGCTGACTGTTTTGGCGGCGGAATGGAGACGTAACGCAGCCATTTCAACAGGCAGGTATTTCATGGAGGCAGTGAGCCCTATTCTTAACCAAAGATCGTAATCCATTACATAATGGAGTTTTTCGTTCAGAAAACCTGTTCGTTCCAAAACATTGCGATGCGTGAAAACGCTTGGTTGGGGGATGAAATTTTCAGTATCACGGACAAAGGCTTCATAATTAAATGATTGAACAGGATAATTCTGAATGAATTTGCCCTGCTCGTCAATGTAATTCGTTCTGCCATATACCGCGCCGATGGACGGTGTTGCCAGAAGCGCTTCAACCGCATTGCGAACTGCGAAGGGTTTTAAGAGGTCGTCTGCATTTACCCAGCCTAGGATATTGCCTTTTGCCAGACGCCAGCCTTTGTTGACTGCTTGCGATTGGCCGTCATCAGGCTCCGAGAGCCAATGGATTCTTTCACCATATGACTTTAGAATCTCAATAGTCCCGTCGTTTGAGCCGCCGTCGATGACCCAGTATTCCAAATTTGGATAATCTTGTGACAGAATGGATTCAATTGTCGCCTGAATAAATTTGCTTTGATTCAAAGATGGGGTCACTATGGAAACCAACGGTTGGTCGTTCATTTCTGTCCCTCAGCCTGGAAGACTTTCTCTAAGCTATCTGCCACCTGATGTGCGATGTTCTTCCATGGAAACTGATTTTCATAGCGGGCGCGTAACGCCTCGCCACGTTGGTGTGCAAGCTCGGGGTGGTCTAATGCTGTTCTCATGGCTTCTGTCAATTCATCTACAGATCCGGGTTGAACCAGCCAGCCGCTGATGCCAGCCTCAATTTGCTCGGGAATCCCACCTGTGTGTGGCAATGACCGGTAAACCAACGGATGCCGCAATTGGGATCACGCCGGATTGTGATGCGCTGGTATATGGCAGTATGAGGATGTCGCTTTGGAAAAAGTTTTTCAATTTCATCCTCAGGGATCCAGCGGTTGAGTATTTCGATATCGGGCAGGTTGTTCAGTATATTTTTGAATGGTTTTAGATCCCCTTCACCGGCAATTATAAGGCGAGCTTGATTCGTTTGACGTATATTGGCATAGGCGTGCAGTAATAGATCTAACCCTTTGTAGGGCATAATACGCCCAAAAAACAGGAGGGTAGGAATGTTTCTTTTTTGTGGTGCCAATGTCCGGCTTGGGGAGACGCGGTACGGTCCAAGAGGGATGACATCAATCTTGGCAGGTTGGATTCCGCGTTTGATCAACTCATCTGTAAGTTGACCGCTCATCACGATACACCTTTCGGCTTGCTTGATCGATGATTGTTCCAGTTTGCCGTAGAACCAGCTCGTTAAATCTGGATGAGGCCGCGGGTCGAACAAATACCACAGCTGGAACCCTGACATTCTATGTTGAATGATGGCATTCCACGGGTGGAACATTGGAAAAAGAAGCGCATCGGGTTGAAATTCATGCAGTTTATCGATCAATGTGTTGATACGGGTAGGAACGATAAGGGATGTGAGCGCGCCGATCGCATTGTGGAAAGTGGGTAGGATAAGTTGTTCGCTCTCAAGCGCCATCCAGCCGGGTTGGTTATCCCTGTATTGCGATGTGATAACGAGAGTGGAAAATATAGTTTGAAATTGCAGCGTCAGTTCGAGGCTGATCCAATTGCCTGCGCCACGGCGGCCAAGGTATATCAGTGCAACACGCATGCTTGAATCAAAATTCTTGTTTGGGTGGATTAAGTATCCCATTTGGAACCAGGGTGGGGGATGATGTGTGTGATTGTCGCCGGTTGTAATATCACTTTGATTATAGATTGCTGAGTATCAATGGTAGGATATTTCAATATCGGAAAATACCCATCTGATACAAGCTATTATAGAAGATCGAGCGCCTCAAATAAGGGGACATTTTCTGGTGGATCTCTTCTCGACTAACCTCGCGTCCATGCACCTGTTTTAGCAGGCGCTGCTCCTCACTTGATCCAACAGAATGTATCTGGGTACTTGTCTTTTGACCAGCATGCAATCGAAAAGCCGCCAGAAAACGCGGGAGGCGGCTAAATTTTGCACCTGCAGTTCTAAATCTTATGAGAAGATCCCAATCCAATGCGAATTGAAAAGATTCATCCATGCGACCGCCAATTTTTTCCCATAGGCTGCGCCGCCAAAATAGAGTTTCTTGCGGTATATAATCTTTCCAGAGAATGGACTGATCGTTATGCGGCGGTAAAACCCAGCGTCCGATCTCCTGGTCTTGTTCGTTAATGATAATACGATGACTGTAGACGACATCCACATCGGGATGCCGGGTGAAATAATCAGCTACATAGCTCAAGGTGCCTGGCAAAAGAATGTCATCTGAATTTAGATATGCCATGATCTCGCCACTGGTGTGTTGAAAGCCTAGGTTAATGGCATGCGCTTGTCCATTGTCTTGACTTGAGTTGAATTGCGTCAATTTTTCCTGAAATGAATTGAGGACAGCGTGGGTGTTATCCGTTGAATTTCCATCTTGAACAATGTATTCCAAATGCGGATACTGCTGGTCAAGTACGCTTCGAATGGTCCGTTCGATAAATTCACCTTGATTATAAGAAGGGGTTACGATGGCTATGCTTGGCAATATTTGGTTAGGCGTAACATGAGACGCTTGTGCATAGGATGCGGGAACAAAAAACGGTTTGGGGAGATATTGTTCCAACACCCCAACTTTCGGCAGGAAGTTGCGCCGAAAATGGATCAGTGCCTGAAGAAGCGGAGATCTTCTTAATGGACCGCTCTTAAGCCAAAAGGCATAGGATGTTTGGAAATCTTGAATGTGTTTTTCTTTAATCTCCAATTCACGCTTTTGTGCCTGGATCGCGTTTTCTTTTGCCTGGATCGCACTTTCTTGTGCCTGAATTGCGTTTTCTTTTGCCAGCAATTCATTTTCAAAGAATTGCTGGTTGTCGATTTCCCGTGAGAATACGTACTCATCGAAAATGTTCGGGGGCAATCGAAATGCCTCTATTAACTCCTGGTGTTCTTTTGCAACGTAAAACCTATTCAACCCATCGAAGTAGGCAAATTCATAGTTTGAAGAAGTGATCAAGGTTTCCCAATTTTCATGAGAAGGTATTGTAGTTGTTGGGATCGTTGCTTCGATCAACAGTATCCACGGGCGCCAGTGGGCAAGGTCCAGGCCTTGCAATACCTGCAATTCACCACCTTCAACATCGATGTTCATAAAGTGAATGGATGCTTCAGCATGTTCGGCAAGGATCTGGTTGAGTGTCAGCGAACGCACTTTGCGTTCCGTGACCTTGTTCCCGGCCTGGCGGTAACGGTTGGCAACATCCGGATCTGGCGTGCAGAGGGCTGAATCTGGTACCTCGAAAAAACTGATCTCGCCTTCTGTATTACTGACCGCCAGCTCCAAATTTACATCCCGTGTACGTTCTTGCGCGAGTTGGGCAAAGGTGACGGGGTCTATGTTGATGCCGTGCCAGCCACGGTCATAGAAGGCACGGGTAATGGACAGATGTTTTGGGTCGTTGGCGCCTACATCTACATAGTAGCCATGCTCCACGTGCTTTAAAGCCCGCCAAAGCATGACATCTTCTAGGTTTTGTGCATACGAAATAAAAGTCATACAATTCCTTTGAATATGGATTTTACCAATTCAGATCTTTCTCGTAGCCTGTCTTGATCATTAATTCGCCATACCGTTGCTTGAATTCGATCTTGATTCGATCTGTGAAATGATTCTGCCAGTCTCCCGCGATGCCCTTGCGCAGGTGAGCGTTGACATCCTCCTGACCAGGCTTTCGGCCTGTAGCAGCTTCAAATATATTGTAGCGAACGATATCGCGCAAACGTTCCCGGTCGATATTGATCTCGCAGTAATCAATTAGTTTCTCAAAAAAGGCATATTCGTTCCCCAGAATATCTTCATAGCGCAGGATTAATGCGTCCGAGGCGCCAACCCAGGATGTTTGTATAGCAACGCTCGATGGCAATACTTCATCCAGCATGTACATTAATCCATTCTCAGTATCAAGGCTGTCAAGTTTTTGCCTGAGTTCAGCCAGTTGGTCGGTGATCAGTTTGTGACTATACTTGGTACTAAAATAGAGGGAAACAAGCGTGTCGCGGAGATCACGGATCACTACAAATGACTTGCAAGGGCTGTGTCTTATTCCGTAATTCCACCAATTGCCCAGTGCCCTGCGCAGGTAATAAGCCTCTGGTTCTTTGGTCTTCCAGATGGGATCAAAAACAACACTTTGAAATTGTTCCCGGGTTAGGTAGACAGTTCCGTAGATGTTTCCGCGTTTCAATGGGTTTACGTAAAAATTCAGCGTGCCACGGCCGCCCATACCGTGCGGATCTGCAATTTCCATTTGGACAAAGCGTTCCGGGGCGCTGTTTTTAAGGATCTCTGCGATCCATTGGGAACCGGCTTTCCAATGAGTGATATGAAAGATTGTGGGGTTAGTTTTTTCCATTTCAGATTCTTGTTATCCTGTTTTGCCAACGACCAGTGCGAACACGTATATAAGGAATGTTTTGATTTATTTTCAAAGACTAAGTTAAGAAGATTATATCTGTATTTGAGAATGATAAATTATTTCCTGTGTTTTGGCATCTTTTGCATAGCTTCTAGCCATGGATCCAATTTGTTGAGATTGCTGTTCCATGAATAGTATTCTTCGACATGCGCCGCAGCCGATTGAACCGCCTGTGACCGACCTGCAGGGTCTTGTATGGTCTGGATGAGCGCATCTGCCAACTCCTGATCTGATTGCCCGACAAGAACATGGTCATCAACTCTGAGACTTAATCCTTCAAGCGCAAGCGGTGTACACACGATCGGTACGCCAGCGCTGGCTGCTTCGAGTACCTTGTATTTTGTCCCACTGCCTGTACGCAAAGGAATGCAGGTTACAGCCGCCATGTCGAGAAATGGGCGGACATCATCCACTTGCCCCGTAACGATATTTAGGCTATCGTTCGAAAGGTCCAGCAACTTCCGGCTGGGTGATTGACCGACGATCCATGCGCGAGCATTAGGAACATGTTGTCTAACCAATGGCATGATCTCGCCAAGCAAACGCTGGGCTGCTTCGTCGTTGGGCCAATATCCTAAACTGGCTACGAATACGATGTTAGGCTGGTCTGCATGGGTGCGTGGACGAAAAGAAAAATACTCCGTATCTACGCTGTTATCCAATACTAGAATTCGCTCGGGTTCGAATTGATACCGTTGGATGTAGGATTGCTTGTCGGTTTCGCTTACAGCAATAATGCCATCATATTTTTCCAGGGTATCGTGCTCAAAAGTACTGGCGCGGGGAACCTCCAATTGCATAGCCATATGAGCCAAGCCCTTTTGTGATGCGGCGATTCTTTCCATCCGGATGGCTTCCACGTCATAGGAAGAGAGTATCCATCTGGTCTTCTCTGGAGCAAAAGGAGTTTGTAAAGGTAAAGGGTTGACTTGGGGCCCGATAATTAAAAAATCAGGTTCAGTTGCCTGGATGACCCGATTTAAAAGAGGGATCACATAAGCGCGATTTGGAAAGACAAATCCGTAGCTGTCATGATGGTATAAGGGTCCCGCAACTGGGATATTTCGGCTTCTTAAGCGTAGGAGCCAGCGAGTTTTTATACCGAGCGTGAAAGCACTATAGTCAATTCGGTGCGGCAGGTTGAAATATAAAGTCTCCGGCTCGAAACGTGCACGAAAAAACGGACGCAGGTCATCGCGCCGGTTTTTTGCGGGCGAGTTATCCAGGCAAGAAATCAATTTGTGCGATTCCCAGAAGTTTGCGCAGAATATGGAAATCCCTGATCTCGCCGCCTGAGTGGCCTGGATGCATGGGATATTGTAAACCGCAGAATGCAATGGTGTATTTTTTCCCCTCTTCCGAAACAGTATACTTGCTCTCGGCGCGGGGAGAAATGTTCGGTAAATGATGATGTGAAGATTTTGGCTCTACCGCTTTATTTTTGCGATTCAATGTTTTTAAGATCTTGTGATAAATATTTTGCGGTCTGTATCTTCTGAGAAAGTCTCGTAACAGTTGAACTGCGTAGGAGATATATTTTTTTAAAAATGAAGGGATCGCGAGTTTCTCTGGACTGGTAATTTGATAGCTGACTGCAATTTTTGCGATCTGTCTTACGAGATAGCTGCGGTGAGGAAAGTAATGGTTGATAAGTGATGAAAATGCTGTTTTGTATTCAGCTGTATCTTTCTGGGGCCATAAGGGACGGCTAAATCGAAAGAGTTCGCCTAAAAACTTGTTCCAGTTGCTGGTTTTTGATCTTGAATGGACACGGTAGAGTGCCAGGGTTTTCTCGATTTTTTTAAAATCAGCCGCTTTGCGCAGGCGCCAGAAAAATTCGAAATCAAAAATAAAGTGATACGCTTGATCTACGCCGCCTGCCTTGTTGAGCAGCTGGCGGCGAAAATAAACCGTAGGTTGAGGATCGCGTATACATAAGTCCAATAATATGGCACGTTTGACATGGGCTCGAGTTTTCCGTAATACAAACCGGTACGGTGTGTACCATGGTCAGCTAGAAAAAGCTGATCTCGTTCATCTATATATAGGGCATTACCGAACACCACATCAATTTTGGGGTCTTGTGTAAACTCTGCAGCGATATACCAAAGCGCACCATCGGTAAGTACATCATCAGAATTAAGCCAGCCGATAATGTCGCCGGTTGCTTTTGCAAACCCTTTGTTGATGGCATGAGCGGGACCCAGATCGGTTTCTGATTGCCAATAGGTTAGATGCGCTGAGTATTTTTTGATTATTTCCACGCTGCCATCAGTGGATCCGCCATCAAAAACAATAATTTCCAGGGCCGGGTAGTTCTGGCGTACGATACTATCGAGTGTCTTTGAAAGAAATTCTGCCTGGTTATAGGACGGTATGATGATCGAGATCTTTGGGGGTGTTTGTGCTTTTTGCCTCAAAACAGTGTTGGAATTGATCTCCCTGGCAAACGGGATAAAGACTTTGTCCTGTTCATCGGACTGGATTGGGAAAGGGTCCGACGTTCCCCACCTTGCCTGCATTTCTTGCTGAAGCCGTTGCATGGTGAGATAAACAAATTTGCGAGCTTCATCACCATATGGATTCTCTTTGAGGTTGATGCCAAGAAGCGTCTCTAATAAATAATAGGCAGAGCCAAGAGTTACTGTGGTGTTGGTATTTCGGGAGATAATATCCAGTAATTCTGGCGGAGCGATAACAAACCTGATGCTGTCCAAGCGCCATTTTGTTGTCAAGAAGGGCAATAAATTCATAAATTGCATCGTTCATCAGGTAGCGGGCACGGCTGGAAGTAACAATGTTGGAAGTGCTCCGGGCTGCAATGCCATAGCTCCTTTGCGCGGATTAACTGCCCCGATGCTGTTTTCGTTTGTTCGTATTCCTGCTGACAGCTAAAAACTCATTCATTGCCACCGCAGATTGTTTCTCGAGGATCCTTATGAATAGATCCCAATCCAACCCATAATGTAGATCAACATTGAGCCCACCCGATTGCAGCCAGGCTTCGTGTGACATAAATGTTGCAGGTTGGAGGATGTAGTCCAAGCCCTCGCGTAGCACTTCGCGTGAAATTGCAATGTGCCGTGGGCAGAACGGCTTATATTCAGCATCTTTGAAGCGGAACCCATTGCCGATAAATAACCCGCTGCCCGGATTTTCTTGATAGGCATGCGCTACGGTCCAAAATGGATCGTTTACATACCAGTCATCCGAATTTAACCAGGTGACAATATCACCTGTGCAATGTTGCATGCCGGCATTTATTGCGCTGGCTTGACCACCATCAGGCTTGCTTTGCCAGTAGGTCAGCTTTTCCTGATAAGCCTGAATAATTTCCAGTGATTTGTCACTAGACCCTCCATCCATAACGATCACTTCAAGCTTTGGGTATTCTTGGGAAAAGATGCTTTCCAGGGCATGTTCTAGGAATATCCCCTGATTGTAGGATGGTACAACAATACTTATTTTGGGTAATTGAGTATTCATGGAAAATAGCTCCAAAGGGTATCTGTCTGGCTAATGGTAGATGCTGAATTTATGGCGAAAGTTATAGGGTAATTCAATATAAATTGTAACAAATAAATTTCCCTGCAATCTGGTTTGAGCAATTATTATACAGGGCTTTCTCAAAGTAAGTGTGCCCGGTCAATCGACCACCCCGAATAAGCATTAAAAGGCATATTACGATGATGGGGGAAGTCTGTTTAGGCGGGTTTGTATTTTTGTGTAAGTTTGTCATATAATGAATTTGTCTTGAGTATTGGTTTGATAGTTTCTCATCATGTAATCTGGCTAAATGTTATTTCGGAGTTGATGGCGAAATGTGTATAGGTATGCCAGATTTGATCTGGGATGGGGCATATCTCAATTTTAACGTTAATACAGCGCTCTGCAAGTTTTCAGGTAGAGAGTTTTGTGTCGATTACGTACCTCACCATAAATTTAATTAGGAGATTTACAGAATGCAACCCAAAGCTGATGCTGCGGATTTTCTCGGAAGGTTTCGCGAAATCGTTTCTGATCCACTTAATTTGCTGATAAATAGACATCCCCTCTCAGGTACCGTACATGGCGAATTTGTTTATCTCCATAACGGGAATAAAGTCGCATTGTCCGGTCCCTATGCATATTATGGGGGCTTTAGTGATATTTTGGTGATCAATAGAGGCGTACACGAGCCTCTTGAGGAATATGTTTTCAAAAATGTTGCGTGTGCTTCCTAAGTCGCCAGCGATGCTTGAGCTTGGGGCTTATTGGGGCACTACTCCATGTGGTAAAAAGTGCGTCCAGGATCTTCTGTTTACTTAATAGAGCCAGATACTTCCAATATACAGGCTGGACAATATAATTTCCTTCAGAATAACTATCAGGGAGAATTCATTCAAGAGTTCGTAGGACAGGGACACTTTGAGGTTGATACGTTCTTGAAAGCTAGAAAATTATCAAGTTTGGATGTCCTGCATGCTGACATTCAAGGGTATGAAATTGAAATGTTGAATGGCAGTTCCGATGCTCTGAGTAAAAAATTGATCAACTATATTTTTGTGTCTACGCATTCACAAAGCCTGCATGCTGACGTTATTAATTTGCTCGGTCTTTTTGGATATAGAATTGAGGTTGCGGCTAACTTTGACTCTGATACTACATCGTATGATGGCTTTGTGTTTGCTTCGAGTCCCTTGGTGGAGGCACTCTTCGAACATTTCAAGCCATTAGGGCGCGAGCAAATCTCTAAGAGTCAGCCAATTGACACTGTCCATGTTTTGCAAAAAACATTAAATGCCACTAGAGTAAAGCCTTGATATTTCAGGAATGCTTTGGATGTATAAGACTTCAGATAAGTGCTTACCTATCTGAAGTCTTTTTTTCTGGGTGCGGACTGTATATTTATGGCGCGGCGATGACGAGCTCAGTGATCATGCCCAAGTCATCCAGGGACGTGAACCAATAGTCCGTCGTCAACTGGTTGGTTGGCACCCCAGGATCTCGTTGAAACTGCTCAGATACTTGGAGCGCTCACTCGTGAAGATCGGGATGTCACTCACCACCCGCACCGCCCCACTGTTCACCCCATAGCGCGGGAATACCCGCTGTCCCGGTGCGATCGCATACGGCGTCGTATTGATCTTCAAACCATTGATGTACACATCCACGTGTGCCGTCAGCGTCGTGCTCGGGTTCCCGATCACCAGATACGTGATCATGCCCGCATCATCCAGCGACGTGAACCAGTATTCCGTCGCCAGTTTGTTGCCCGGATCCCCCAACACTTCGTTGACGCTGTTCCCATATTTCGTGCGTTCGCTCGTGAAGATGGGCACTTTCGTGCCACCACCTGCACCGGTCCGCCGTTGATGCCGTAGCGTGGGAACACCCGCTGCCCCGGTGCGATCAAGTAGGGCGTGGGGTTCATTTTGTTCCCCGCAATGTACACATTCACGGTCGCTGTTTGCGTCGTGCTCGGATTGCCGATCACCAGGTAGGTGATCATCCCCAGATCATCCAAAGACGTGAACCAGTATTCCGTGGTCAGTTGGTTTGCCGGATAGCCCAGCACTTCATTGAAGCTGTTGCCATATTTCGTGCGCTCACTGGTGAAGATCGGGATGTCACTCACCACATGCACCGGTCCACCGTTGATGCCGTAGCGCGGGAAGACGCGCTGTCCGGGTGCGATCGCATACGGTGTTGGGTTCATCTTGTTCCCGGCGATGTAGACATCCACATGGGCGGTGAGTGTTGTGCTCGGATTGCCGATCACGAGGTAGGTGATCATGCCCAGATCGTCGAGTGACGTGAACCAGTACTCGGTGGTCAATTGATTTCCGGGATAGCCTACGATCGAGTTGAAACTGCTGCCGAACACCGCGCGTTGACTGGTGAGGATCGGCTGCGCATTCGTGCTGACCACATGCACCGGTCCGCCGTTGATGCCATAGCGCGGCGAGGTGCGTTCACCAGGATCTAAAGAATAGGTTCCCACTGAATTTCCGCCGATCGTGACGTTCACATCTGCGGAGTTATATTCGTACGCCCCGATATCACAATGACTCCCTTGTGGACGTGTCACCCCGCGCTGATCGGTGGCTGCACAAGTCGCATCGTCACCAGCATCGATCGCAGGAGAACCGGTTAATAATGCTTGTGTTTTTGTAAGGCCACCGTTATTTGTCAATATATCTAATTTCGGGTTGGCATTAATGACATTATTACAGGTAATACCAGTAGGGCACCCTCCCTCTACAATACTATTTGAAATAGTTGGTGCGCTATTTCGAATGTAAATTTCAGGTCCATCTGGTGCGCTATTATTCCAGAATATTGCGTTGGTAATAATTGCTTCGCTAACATTCGTGATGCTAATTCCGCCAGCTTGATAGCCAGCAGTGTTATTTGCAAATGTCACGTTATTCAGCATCGGGGCGTTGTAATAGTCAGTAACCATTCCGCCGCCATGGTGAGTAGCTGAGTTTCCACTAAAGGTCACATTCGCCAGCATGGGGCTGCCATGAGAGTTAAACATTCCACCACCAGCAAAATTTGCTTTGTTTTTACCGAAAGTTACGTTCATTAGGGTTGAGTAATCACTTGATGTCAGAAGCCCACCACCAATGTCTGCCTCATTATTCTCAAAAACTACATTATAAAGAGTCGAATTACCATCTTGACTGTACATACCACCGCCACCACCACTGGCTTTGTTGTGAATGAAAATCACATTTGTCAATAGGGGGCTACTATTCCACAGATTTGCCATTCCACCACCATCGTTGTCTGCAAAGTTTTCTGCAAGAATTAGATTCGTTAGTGTTGGACTGCTACCCGAAACGTTTAACATCCCACCGCCATGCCAATGAGGAGAATTTGTGCCATCTGCGTGGCACCTGTAGCATAACCCGTCAAGAATGGCTCCTGAAACCCCAATGACAACATGATACGAGTTATCGATGTTATCTCCAAGAACTCCAATATCCCCACTCAAGGTAGTGATATTTAATTCCCAATTGCGCTGGTTGCACAAATTTTCTGTCCCCGCAAAACCGCCATAGATCGCTACGCCATTCTTGAGCGGTGAATGAAATAGTTCGATCTGTGCCCGGGTTGGCTTGTATGTCCCTGCTGCGACCCAGATCTCGTCCCCGCTCGATGCGACGGATAAGGCAGATTGTAAATCGGTGTAGGCATTCGTCCAGGATGAGCCGTCGTTCAATCCACCGGCATTTGATTTGACGTAGTGAACGATCTTTTCATAGGCTCCAATATCACAGTGTCCGCCTTGTGGACGCGTTACCCGCTGATCGGTGGCGGGACAATTAGAGTCATTGCCAGCATCAATGGCGAGACTGCCTGCGCCTAAGGCATGAGTTTGAGTTGGACCGCCATTGTCAGAAAGTGGTTGAAGGTTGATTTGAGCGGAGCTCATTTCGGCGGCATTGTCACAGGAGCCATCTGTGTCCATGTTGAAACTGTTGGCAGTCAATGTACCGCCTGATCGGACACAGTTGAGACCACTAGGACTATCTACTATAAGCGTGTTATATAACAATGTTGTTGCAGCATAGTTATTGGAGATGCCGCCACCATTGTTAGCTGAGTTGTTAGAGAGTGTGCTGTTCGTCACGGTCAGCGCACCCCAGTTGTAAATGCCCCCACCACTATAAGTAGCCAAATTATTGGAGAGAGTGCTATTCATCACCGTTAACGGACCGTAATTAGAGATTCCACCACCATAGGTAGCCGAGTTGTTGTAGAGAACACTGTTCATCACCGTACCACTATAGCTATAAATGCCACCAGCATAGGCAGCTGAGTTGTTGAAGAGTGTGCTGTTCACCACCATCATCTCGTCCAAATTTGCGATGCTGCCGCCGCTATATCCAGCTGAGTTATTAAAGAGTGTGCTGTTCGTCATCGTCAGCGAGCCAGTATTGTTGTAAATACCACCGCCACTGTTGGAAGCTGAGTTGCTAGAGAGCGTGCTGTTCGTCACCGTCAGTGTGCCACTAAAGTTGTAAATGCCACCACCTTTGGAAGCCAAGTTGGTAGTAAATATGCCGTCTGTCACAGTTAGCGTGCCATCGTTGCGGATGCCACCACCATTGCCAGAGCTGAGTTGTTAGAGAGCAAACTATTCGTCAATGTTAGGGTGCCATAGCTAAGAATACCACCTCCATCGCCCGAAGCCGAGTTGTTGGATAGAATGCTATTCGCCATCGTCACTGTGCCACCAAAGCTAAAAATGCCACCTCCATTGCCCGAAGCCGAGTTGCCTGAAATTGTACTATTCGTAATTGTCAACGTGCCGCCAAAATTGAGAATGCCACCACCAGCACTATCTGATGAGGCGAGGATGCCGCCACCTGTGTAGCCGCCTGTCGGACATGCTCCATTGCATTGTCCATGCGATCGTCAGGTCGTTGAGGTAGGTTACCGTGTCCTTCAAGTGAAGGACACGGGTTGTCGCAGTGTTCGGGATTTGCATTCGCCTGGAAGAATGGTGTTTGCCGCCCGTTGCTGGGCACAAAGCTGTGGGCTCAGCTGGTTACGGCAGGCAGTTGACTGCCATCGAGCGTGATGGTGTAGTTATCGGCGAAGGTGATCTCATTCGCAACAATATCGCCATTTGAAGCGTTGATCGCTTCGCGCAGAGTGCAGTCAGAGAGCCCATTGATGAACGTATCGCAAAATCCGTCATCATGATCCTCGTTTGTATTGACATAAAGTTTGGGGCCCACTTGGTGCCATAGTGTTTGCCTGCACGGGGTAACTTCTGAACCCATCCAAAGAAGAAAGGCCAATTACAAGAATCAAGAATAATTCGAACACTTAAATCTTTACGAACTTTTGTAAACATAAGCCTTTTCCCCGGAAGATAATTTTCGTCCACAGTATTATGAATTTTTCGAATTTGCCGCGTTAGTCCAGCCAGTCAAATCATCGGCGATATTATAGCCATCTAGCAATGAGAGACAATAACAATAAGCCACAGTTTTGCAAACTAAAGTTAATTCTTTCTAAAGAGAAAGTCCGCCTGTTTCCAGACGGACTTAGCACCATGGTTGTTCCAACCTATTTATCAATTTCCGGAAGTCTTCCTATTACGGCTTCTCCAACCCATGCGCTTCCAGCAGCTTCGCATCTGCCAGAGTATCCATACGCCATGATCACACCCCTATCCATAAAGATGGAAGCATAGAGAAGTTACTTGAAACATCAGGCAGATATCTCTGATATCTGCCTGATGCTCAATTACTCTTCAGTAGCTTACGGCGCGGCGATAACGAGCTCGGTAGCCATGCCCAGATCATCCAGGGACGTGAACCAGTAGTCCGTCGTCAACTGGTTGGTTGGCACTCCCAGGATCTCGTTGAAACTGCTCAGGTACTTGGAGCGCTCACTCGTGAAGATCGGGATGTCACTCACCACCCGCACTGCCCCACTGTTCACCCCATAGCGCGGGAACACCCGCTGTCCCGGTGCGATCGCATACGGCGTCGTATTCTGCTTTATTCCATTGATGTACACATCCACATGCGCCGTCAGCGTCGTGCTCGGGTTGCCGATCACCAGATACGTGATCATGCTCGCATCATCCAGCGACGTGAACCAGTATTCCGTCGCCAGTTTGTTGCCCGGATAGCCCAGCACTTCGTTGAAGCTGTTCCCGTATTTTGTGCGTTCGCTCGTGAAGATCGGCACTCCGTTCGTGCTCACCACTTGCACCGGTCCGCCGTTGATGCCGTAGCGCGGAAAGACCCGCTGCCCCGGTGCGATCGAGTACGGGGTTGTGTTCATTTTGTTCCCCGCAATGTACACGTCTACCAAAGCGGTATCGACGGTGCTCGGGTTGCCGATCACCAGGTAGGTGATCATGCCCAGATCGTCGAGGATGTGAACCAGTATTCCGTGGTCAGTTGATTTGCCGGGTAGCCCAGCACTTCGTTGAAGCTGTTGCCGTATTTCGTGCGTTCACTGGTGAAGATCGGGATGTCACTCACCACCTGCACCGGTCCGCCGTTGATGCCATAGCGTGGGAAGACGCGCTGCCCCGGTGCGATCGCATACGGCGTCGGGTTCATCTTGTTCCCGGCGATGTAGACATCCACATGGGCGGTGAGGGTCGTGCTCGGGTTGCCGATCACGAGATAGGTGATCATGCCCAGATCATCGAGGGAGGTGAACCAGTACTCGGTGGTCAATTGATTGCCGGGATAGCCCACGATCGAGTTGAAGCTGCTGCCATAGATCGCCCTTTGACTGGTGAAGATCGGTTTGCCATTCGTGCTGACCACATGCACCGGTCCGCCGTTGATGCCATAGCGCGGCGAGGTGCGTTCACCAAGACCTAAAGAATAGGTTCCCACAGAATTCCCGCCGATCGTGACGTTCACAGCTGCCGCTTCAAATTCATATGCCCCGATATCACATTGACTCCCCTGCGGACGCGTCATCCCGCGCTGATCAGTTGACGCACAGTTGCGTCATCCTCGCGTTGATGGCGGTGAGCTAGCACCCAATGCCATGGTTTGGGTGAAGCCACCATTATTCGCCAAAGTGCCAAGCAGGGGATCTAAATCGATATTGCTTGTACCAGAGTAACCGCCTTGGACAAAGCTATAGGAAACAACAGGCGTATCGGCATCATAGTTTTCTATTTCACCACCCACATTATTCCAAAGCATGCTATTGATGACGTTGTTGTACTGGACTCATTGTAAATCCCACCACCACCAACATTGCTTGCTATATTTCCAGAAAATGTCACATTTTCAAGACAGGGCTTCCAGGTGTACATCCCACCACCTTTACTATTTGCTACATTTCCTGCCAAATGTTACATTCTAGAGTAGATTACTATTTGAGATGGAAACCCTGTCGCATTAAAAGCAGTATTGCCACTAAAAGTCACACTGCTTAGTATTGGGCTTCCGGCAACGACAAGCATGCCACCGCCGCCTGCTGAATTGTCATTGAAAGTCACGTTGAGTAGAATTGAATTACTATTGTCAAGAGCTATTCCGCCACCCGATTTGGCTGTGTTTGAAGTGAAGATCAAGTTTACTAAACTTGGACCACTCACAAAATATGCATTCCACCACCCCATGCATGGGGATCAAACAGATCATCTGCATTTCCTTTTGTTATAGTGAAACCATCCAGCACAGCCGTGTTATTTGTACCACCACCAACTACAACATGATAGGAATTATCTGCGGTTCCTGCCGCGCCGATCTCACCGCTCAAAACCGTGATATTGGTTGCGGGTTGCGTTGTGTAAGTACTCGTTCTGTACCCGCAAAGCTACCATAGATCGCCACCCATTCTTGAGCGCAAGAGATTGTGCGATCTGTAGT
>JADKIW010000001.1:0-72500 GCA_016721115.1 Candidatus Defluviilinea proxima | reverse complement strand
CCTTCTAGCGTTCGGGTAACCAAAGCGCTGGGAGGTCGCAGTGAAATGGCTCTGGCGACTGTTTAACAAAAACATAGGTCTCTGCTAAGCCGTAAGGCGATGTATAGGGGCTGACGCGTGCCCAGTGCCGGAAGGTTAAAGGGAGAGGTTAGCGCAAGCGAAGCTTTGAACTGAAGCCCCGGTGAACGGCGGCCGTAACTATAACGGTCCTAAGGTAGCGAAATTCCTTGTCGGGTAAGTTCCGACCCGCACGAACCGCGTAACGATCAGAGCACTGTCTCAACGAGGGACCCGGTGAAGTTGAAATGGCTGTGAAGATGCGGCCTACCCGCAGCAGGACAAAAAGACCCCGTGGAGCTTTACTGTAACTTGGCATTGTGTTTGGGTATGATCTGTGTAGTATAGGTGGGAGGCTTTGAAGCTGGGGCGTTAGCCTCGGTGGAGCCGCCAGTGAAATACCACCCTGATTATATTTAGACCCTAACCCCACACCGTCATCCGGGTGGGGGACCGTGCCAGGTGGGCAGTTTGACTGGGGCGGTCGCCTCCTAAAAGGTAACGGAGGCGCCCAAAGGTTCCCTCAGGGTGAATGGAAACCACCCAAAGAGTGTAAAGGCATAAGGGAGCTTGACTGCAAGACCAACGCGTCGAGCAGATACGAAAGTAGGGCTTAGTGATCCCACGGTACCGAGTGGAAGGGCCGTGGCTTACCGGATAAAAGCTACCCCGGGGATAACAGGCTGGTGAGATCCAAGAGTTCACATCGACGATCTCGCTCGGCACCTCGATGTCGGCTCATCGCATCCTGGGGCTGGACAAGGTCCCAAGGGTCGGGCTGTTCGCCCGTTAAAGCGGTACGCGAGCTGGGTTCAGACCGTCGTGAGACAGGTCGGTCTCTATCCGCTGTGGGCGTAAGGGATTTGAGAGGAGCTGCTCCTAGTACGAGAGGACCGGAGTGGACTGACCTCTGGTGTGCCAGTTGTTCCGCCAGGAGCATTGCTGGGTAGCTACGTCGGGCAGAGATAACCGCTGAAAGCATCTAAGTGGGAAACTCGCCTCAAGATTAGATCCCTGTATTCTGGTTAACAGAGTAAGACCGCAGGTAGACCACCTGCTATATAGGCGACAAGTGTAAGCGCAGTAATGTGTTCAGCTAAGTCGTACTAATGGTCGAGGGCTGAATCCCGTGATGTGGAGAACTTATTACTCTTCGCGATAGATATGTCAGTTTTTATTCAGCATTAACTTGTGAATAAGTCTCTTGGTGATTGGAGCGGCGGGGTCACACCCGGTAACATCCCGAACCCGGCAGTTAAGTCCGTCAGCGCCGATGGTACTTGGAGGGCGACCTCCTGGGAGAGTAGGTCATTGCCAAGAGGCTTTTTCTTTTAATATTGCATGCGCAGACTTTTCGTCTGCGCATGAATCGTGTATAATTCAAAATGTAGTTCGGTTGAGGGACAACTTGTTTCGTCCCATTCCTGCAAAATAGAGGAGTGTGAAGCGTACGTTTTGATCCATTGATCACTTTGTCGTTTCTTCTTGCTTGAGTTGTGTCCTCGGCCGAGTATGTATACATCGGCCGATTTTTTTTGTCGGCTACTTCCATGCGGAAAGGAGGTGACTTGTTTTGGCATCTGTAAATTTACGTAATGGCGAATCCCAGGATTCCCTTCTCAAACGCTTTCGCAAAAAGGTCGTTAAAAGTGGTGTCCTAAGCACTGTTCGCCGCAAACGCTGGTTCGTTTCCAAGAGCGAACAGCGCCGCATGGAAAAGAAGAAAGCGATCCGTCGCATCAAACGGCGTACATTCACCCGCGATGGCGAGTGAATCGAGTAGAAAGAGGTAATATGGCAAAAGAAGAAGATAAAATTCGTGCAGAAGGTGTAGTTGTCGAGGCTTTGCCTGGTACACAATTCCGCGTAAAGTTGGATAATGGCCATGAAGTTTTGGCTTATCTTTCAGGAAAAATGCGCAAGCATTATATTCGCATCCTTCTGGGTGATCGCGTGGCAATGGAAATGTCCCCCTACGACCTGACCCGTGCCCGTATTACCTTCCGCCAACGCAAGACCTCTCCTGTTCCCGCCGAAGAATAAATACAGTATTATTTTTGAAACAAAAAGGCTCCCGAGATATACTCGGGAGCCTTTATTATTATTATGATCTTTCTTATGGAAGGTCTCTGAACGATCCCAATACCTTCATATAATTTGCCCGTTCGAAAGCAGCAGGTTCCTTTACGGACTTCTGACTCATGCTTCCCTGCATCTGTTGAATGGACACATACTCTTTTTCCTTCATCCACGCTTCCAGATCGCCTAAGATCTGACCGACGGCCTGATCGCCATTATGGAGCAGATTCGAAGCTGTCATTGCGACCTTGGCACCTGCCATCATAGCTTTCAACACATCCTTGTGGGAATGTACGCCACTGGTCAGGGCAAAATCTACATCGACTTTTCCGTGCAGGATCGAGATCCAGCGTAGGGGTAACCGCAATTCTGCAGAAGTGCTCAGATCCAGGCTGTGGACGATCTCAAGCTCATCGAGATCAAAGTCGGGTTGGTAGAAGCGATTGAACAACACCAAGCCGTCAGCACCTGCACCTACAAGACGCCTTACGAAGTTAGGAATGGATGTCACAAACGGGCTGATCTTCACAGCCAACGGGATTTTGACAGCAGACTTGACCTCTGCCACCAATTCCACCTGCATGTCTTCGATATCAGATGATGTCAAATCCATGTCGGTGGGGATGAAGTACAGGTTAAGCTCCAGAGCGTCGGCACCTGCTTCTTCGATTTTTTTCGCGTACTTTGTCCAGCCACCTTTTGAGACACCGTTCAAACTACCGATGATGGGCACGGACAAGGCTTTCTTCAGCCCAGCTACTTGATTCAAGTATTTTTCAGGGCTAATTCCATACATACCACCGTCTGGCAGGTAGGATAGTGCTTCAGCAAATGATTCACTTCCGCGATTCAAGTAATGGTCGAGTTCCAGGCTTTCGTGGATGATTTGTTCCTCGAAGAGGGAATACATTACGATTGCCGCAATGCCTGCATCCTCAAGCCTTTTTGCCGTATCCAGCTTCTTTGATAGGGGAGAGGCTGAGGCGACGAGAGGGTTCTTTAAGTTCAGACCAAGATAAGTTGTAGAAAGATCGGTCATGGTATTCTCCAAAAAATGAGTAAGGTTAAGGAGGGGCGAGAGGGAACTCCCGCCCCTTTTGTTTCCTACTCCTTTTTATCTCCGTTGTAGTGCATTGCCGCCATCTGTTGGTATAGGGTCCAGCGGGATTTGGCATCTTGTTGTGCCTCGATCATTAATTCCTCTGCACGGGCTTCGTCCATTTGCGTGAGCATCTTGTAACGGGTCTCGTTATAGGCATACTGTGAGATCGGAATGGTCGGTTCTTTCGACTCGATCACGAGCGGATTTTGTCCCTGGTGTGCGAGGCGCGGATCGTAGCGGTACATGGGCCAGTGACCCGATTGAACCGCAAGTTTTGTTTGCTCAAGGCTTTTTGCCATGTCGTAGCCGTGCGCGATACAGGGGCTGTACGCGATAACGATGGACGGACCATCATAGGACTCGGCTTCAAGCAGAGCGCGCAGGGTCTGTTGGTCGTTGGCGCCCATCGCAACACGTGCCACATATACATATCCATAGGACATGGCAATGAGGCCGAGATCTTTCTTCGGCAACCCCTTACCGCCCATGGCGAACTTTGCGACAGCGGCGCGCGGTGTAGACTTGCTGGCCTGACCGCCTGTGTTCGAATACACTTCGGTATCGAGAACGAGGATATTGACGTTGCGTCCGCTTGCCATCACATGATCGAGACCGCCGTAGCCGATATCATACGCCCAGCCGTCACCACCGATGATCCACACGGATTTTTTGACGAGATTATCAGCCAGACTTACGAGGTCTTTCGCGCGGGTGTCGCTGGATTTGCCAAGTTTGTTCTTGAGCTCGGCGATGCGTTCACGTTGTGCTTCGATACCTGCTTCATCTGTCTGGTTGGCATTCAGAATGGCTTCGGCCAAGTCCTTGCCAAGTTCCTTCTCGAATGCGCCCAGTAATTCACGGGCATATTCGGTTTGCTTGTCGATTGTCAACCGCATACCGAGACCGAACTCTGCATTGTCTTCAAACAAGGAGTTCGACCACGCGGGACCACGGCCTTTTGCATCCACAGCCCATGGGGTGGTGGGGAGGTTGCCGCCGTAAATGGAGGAACAACCTGTCGCGTTCGCAATGACCGCACGGTCACCGAACAACTGCGAGACCAGTTTGACATATGGCGTCTCACCACAACCTGCACAGGCGCCGCTGAACTCAAACAATGGGCGTAGCAACTGTGAGTTCTTAATCGTGGATGGATTGACCAATTTGCGATCCAAGTCAGGAATTTCCATGAAGAAATCCCAGTTCTTGGCTTCTTGTTCGCGCAGAGGCGGTTGTGGAGCCATATTGATGGCCTTGCGTCCGACCTGCGCCTTGTCCTTCACTGGGCAGACTTCTACGCACAAAGTACAACCTGTGCAGTCTTCCGGCGCAACCTGCACCGTGTAAGCGTAACCAGGTGAAAATTCCTTGAACTTCGAGGCGGTGTGCTTGAATGTTTCAGGGGCACCCGCAACCAACTTTTCGTCATACACCTTGTGGCGGATGACTGCATGCGGACAAACCATCACGCACTTACCGCATTGAATACAGAGCTTCTCGTCCCACACAGGGATTTCCAAAGCGATATTGCGCTTTTCCCACTGCGTGGTGCCAGTTGGGAAGGTTCCATCGATCGGGAACGCGGATACGGGGATATTATCGCCGTTCGCGCCGATGATCTCACCAAGCACATTGCGGACGAATTCAGGCGCCTCAGCCGGGACTGGGAGGCGGCGCGTCGTCTTTGACGTTACCTTCGCTGGGACCTTGACCTCATAAAGATTGGCAATGGTCGCATCTACAGCTTCAAAGTTCTTCTTCACTACGGCTTCGCCGCGCTTGCCATAGGTCTTCTCGATGGAGTGTTTGATCTCGGCGATGGCCGCTTCACGAGGAAGGATGCCGCTGATGGCAAAGAAGGCTGTCTGCATGATGGTGTTCATGCGTCCGCCCATACCCGTCTTTTCAGCGACTTCGTAGCCGTTGATAACGTAGAATTTCAGCTTCTTCTCAATGATGTCCTTCTGTACTTCGGAGGGGAGTTGATCCCACACTTCATCGGGACCATACAGGCTGTTGAGAAGGAAGGTGGCACCTGTTTTGGCATACTTGAGCATATTCACGCGCTCAAGGAATGAGAATTGATGACAGGCGACGAAACTTGCCTGATTCAACTCGATCAAATACGGCGCACGGATGGGTTTTGGACCAAAACGCAGGTGCGACATGGTGACCGTACCCGATTTCTTCGAGTCGTAATAGAAGTAGCCTTGCGCGTAGTTGTCGGTCTCTTCACCGATGATCTTGATGGAGTTCTTGTTGGCACCCACGGTACCGTCTGCGCCGAGGCCGAAGAACACACAACTGATTGTGCCTTCGGTTTCGACCTTGAAGTTCGGATCTACTTCAAGGCTGGTGTGTGACACATCATCATTGATACCAACGGTGAAATGGACCTTGGGTTCAGGCTTGCTCATTTCATCGAACACGGCTTTGACCATGTTGGGGGTGAATTCCTTTGAGGAAAGCCCGTAACGTCCACCAATGGTCTTGATGCCCGTGCGATTTGCTTCAACAAGTGCGTTCACCACATCCAAATAAAGAGGTTCACCGGATGAGCCGGGTTCTTTGGTGCGGTCGAGCACGGCGATGGATTTTACAGTGTTGGGAAGCACTTTAACGAAGTGTTCCAGCGAGAATGGGCGGTAAAGTCTTACACATACCACACCCACTTTTTCGCCTTTTGCCGTCAAATAGTTGACAGTATCTTCAACGGTTTCAGCGCCTGAGCCAAGGATAACGATCACACGCTCTGCATCTGGACTGCCGTAATAGTCGAACAGGTTGTAGTGTCTTCCAACAACCTTGGCAAACTTGTCCATGGCTTCCTGTACGATGCCGGGGGTGGCGGTGTAATAGTTATTTGCCGCTTCACGCATCTGGAAGTAGACATCCGGGTTCTGAGCGGTGCCGCGCAGGACGGGGTTGTTCGGGGTGAGACCACGGGCCCGGTGTTCACGGATCAGGTCATCATCCACGAGAGATCGGAGTTCTTCATCCGAAATTTGGAAGATCTTGTTCACTTCGTGCGAGGTGCGAAACCCGTCAAAGAAATGCAGGAATGGGACACGGGCTTTGAGCGTTGCCATCTGTGCGATAGCGGCAAAATCATGCGCTTCCTGCACCGATCCGCTGGAGAGCAATGCCCAACCCGTCTGGCGGACTGCCATCACATCTTGATGATCTCCGTAAATGGAGAGAGCATGCGCCGCAATGGCACGTGCCGCAACATGGAAGACCGTGCTGGTGAGCTCACCTGCGATCTTGTACATGTTCGGGATCATTAAGAGTAAGCCCTGTGACGCGGTAAACGTGGTTGTGAGTGCGCCAGTTTGAAGCGCACCGTGAACTGCACCTGCGGCTCCACCTTCGGACTGCATCTCAACGACGAGCGGGGTGGTACCCCATAGGTTTTTCTTGCCTTTGGCTGACCATTCATCGGCAAATTCACCCATATTGGAAGAGGGCGTGATCGGGTAAATCGCGATCACTTCACTCAACCGATGGGCAACCGATGCTGTGGCTTCATTGCCGTCTGTCATAATTACAGATTTTTTCATACGTACTCCTTTAGGAAACAGGCACGAGGCCTGTGAATTTCTTTATCTGTACAAGTTTATCCCCTTTACCCCGTGGGGGTTAGTTATGAATGACTTAAATACCCATGCTTGTTGTCATATTTCGGATAGGAATGGTGGAAAATAAAAACAGGAGCTTTATTGGCTCCTGTTTTGCGTATTTTCGATCATTTTGCAGATGGGATCTCTTCAAGCCCCTTGAAAACCTGTAGACCCTTGTTCCTGGCCACTTCCACCATCAGATCTGCTCCTTGCGATGCGCCACCCACCCGTAAGACTGCATCGCATTTGCTAAGAAGTCGTTCTGCAATCGGATGAAATATTTCATTGAAAGCTTCATCTCCAACTTTTGTTGACCCAGCCAAATGGACGAGAGGAAGCGCGAGCCATTCTCCTAGCACGGGAATGTGTCCTAAACGAAAGATGGGAAGTGCATACGCCTCCATCTCATGGACGTTTGCTTCCATTTTCTTTGGGTCGTCACCTGTCCCTGAGCGATAAGGACCGGCAATGAGGATCATCATTGGGTTAGCCAAGATATTTCTCCAGATAAGGTTTTGCCAGTAACAAAGCCGCCAAAGACTTGGCATCTGGCATATCTCCACGTCCTGCCATCTCAAAAGCTTCTTTTATCGATATCTTTTCAACGGAAAGAAACTCATCTTCATCCGCTTCCAACGGATTGTGCTTCAAGTCAGTTGCAAGAAATACTCCCATAAGCTCTGTGGAGTATCCAGGCGCAAGGTAGAACTTGCCAAGGTCTTCAAGCTTACCTGCCTCCATGCCGGTCTCTTCCCGGATCTCGCGTGCGGCACATTCTTCATAGGGTTCATCAAGACTGTCGCGTGTACCTGCGGGTAGTTCAAGCAAGTCTATGCCTGCTGCATGTCGATACTGACGTACGAATAACAGATTCCCATCGGCATCTACAGGTATGATCACAACAGACCCACCATGTTCAATAATATCAAGCTTTGTTTCTTTTCCATCCGGGGTTTTGAGAAGATCGCGACGGATCCTGAATGCACGTCCTTGTAGGAGCGGTTCTGATTTGATTAATTCAAATGGCATATTGGGTTCCTTCTATAAAAAAGCTTTCGATGATTATAAAACAAAAAGCCCGGGCATTGCCCGGGCTTTTATATTACGGTGTCTCGATAATTATGGGATCTGTAAGCTTTGGCCTGCGGTCAAAGATGCATCCACAGAAATATTATTGGCCTGTGCAATAGCTGATGGCTCAATATCGCCGAATTTGCACGCCACTCCGTAAACGGTCTCATCGCTGGATGCGACAGTGTATGTGGTGGGGTGTGAGGCGAGCGCACGACTGCCGGGGAACGAGCCGCTTTGTGGGATGGTTAGAACAGTCCCTGCAGAGAGACTATCTGCGCTGGCACTGCTTAACCCACTGAGAGAAAGCAATGCATCGGGGTCAACATTGAAACGACGTGCGATACAGTAAGGGAATTCACCGTTCTTCAACACATACGTGCCGGGTTTTGCACCTGATGAAACAGGCGCAGATGTAGAAGTCGGCACCACCACAACTGCCTGTGTGGCAGTGAATGTGGGGTTGAGAGCGATTGCTGGCGTGGCAGTTGTGGTAGGTGCGCCTGCCACAGGAGTGCCCACTGTAGCGCTAGGCACAACCGCACCCGGCGTACTGGCGAGAGCGGTTTGCGTTGTAAATTTTTCCACGTCACTCATGCTATCCGGTTGCTGAGCAATTGGGGTAGTGAAAAAGCTGTTGGGATCCAATGGTGTGTTGGTGACAGCAGGTTGTGTGGAGTACGGCTGTTCACAGGAAGATAACAGAACCGCAACCAAAAGCAATGTTGAGACAATAACCTTGCCTCGATTCGTACGTGACATAGATTTCTCCTCAGTATCGAACAAAAGTTTTAGGGATGGTAGCACATCCGAGTTAGCGCGTCAAGTTATGTAGTGGGATATTGGAGGGATGTTATTTCGTGCATTGGAATTCGTGCAATGCACCTGAAACGTTTGTTTTCGCCTCGTCTCCCTCTGGACCTTCAGCTTGCACCCGCTCCCAAACCTTGCACACCCCGACGCGTACTTGTGCATTATCCTTGATCGCGCGTGTTGAAAGTTTTTTTGCCGCATCAAAGTTGCCCTTCATTGCATTTGCTTCGATAAACGGCAGTTGGTCGAAGGGGTCGTCTGTCTCAAATCCGTTTTGTTTTGCTTCCTTTTCCAGCGATAGGATCTGATCCCAGTCTTTGAATTGACGAGCAAGCTCTGCTTTTGTATAGTAATAACACCAGCTTATATCTGGCTTCGCGAGGAATTCGGCAGGTTCCAGTTCATCTCCATGAATAAGCGATGTATCGGAAAGAGGGACGACCTTGGTGATTTCTCCAAGCACATTGTTATAGGTTTCCTGATCGCCCAATTGAGGATCGAGCACACGCAGACATCCATTCTCTGGCATGTAGAACACAACCGCTTGTGACGTGTTGCCATAGTAAGTTTCAGTGCGGAGTTTGAATTCCACCTTTGTATTTGGTTCGAGTGAAGGGAGCGTACCGCCGAGCCGATTCTTGGGATACAAGAGTAAATAATGTAGGTTGCCTCTTTTATAGTCTGGTTCGTAGATCCAGTTGATGGGGCCCATCAAGGAAATATCGCTTTCGTAGTCAACGGCGATCTCGTTGGAGAGAAGCAGGGTGTTCGGCTCGAGGGACGGCATCCGCCATTTCATCTGCCAGAAGATCTCCTGTTGCCGCTCCCAATCACGGCGGAAGATGTTCCCATTGAAGAACTGTTGCCCCACACCTAGTGAGATCAACAACACAAAGGTATACACTTTCAAACGCGGATTTTTGACCAGCCATTCGACAAGCCCAAGAATGAATAGACTCCCTCCGAGCATCATCGAAATGGCAAACCGGTCAAAACTGGACTGTAACCGGAATGGCAACCCTGCCGCTAGTGAAGGGACGCGCCCCAGTATAAGGCCGATCAGACCGATCAAAATAAATTGAAGATAGGTTGTTCTTGTAATAGGCTGGGAATCGGAAAACTTTTTGATAATGAGGAATAGAATGATAAAGCTCAAGCCGATTAGCGCGACAGTTAAAATAGAGGATGGGGAGGTGATGGCCTTAGATACCAATACAAGCACCTGTGCCCACGCGTATAATCCTGCCTTCCAAACTGCTTCGCCGAAAACCAGAAAAAAATTGGTATGAGATTTGTTGATGATCTCAACATCGTAAGCGTTGTACCCTCTACTGTAATACCAAGCCAGCCACACACCGTTCAAAAGCCAGATACCCAGATAGGGGAGCCATGTCCGCAAGGCTTTGAGGAAGCTTCTCTTTAAATCCGTGATCTCCTCTGAAAGGATCACCCATATAAAAAGAAAGCGCAGGGGTTCCATGCCGAGAGTGTATTCAGTTGCGAATAGACCTTCAAACATCAAGAGAAGGGCATAGACCGTATACGCTTTTGATTTGTGTGGATTACGAATGGCTCTGAAAGTCAGGCCCATCGAAAGTAGATACAGGATGAATGCAATCCACTCCTGATTGATGTGTGTGTATGCCACCCAGTGCTGGCTGTATGCGGGAAAGACCAAAAACAACAACGATGCAATCAGGGTTTGAAACTTGAAGCGTGGCCAAACATTTTTTAGGGCGAACCAGGCTGAAAGTCCGGCAATGACGCGTATGACGAGGGCGAAGATTTGCCAATAGATGGGAACCGGCGGGACGAGACTCGTCGTCACAAAAAAGATCGGTATCAGAAACGGACGAATGCCAATGAATGCCGGTAAAAATTCAGCGGGACCTAAAAATCTTGCGAGCCAAGAGAAAGGCCAGTCATCCCAATAGAAGCCGGTGAACGGGACGAGAAGTCCATAAGCAAGGATAGTGATGATGACAAAAAGAAGTGGGATATGTTTTTCAGTAAGACGGAATGATGGCATGCGTCAATTATAGTATGTTCGTCTTTAGCAAAGCGCTTTTATATTTTGGATTGGCGTAGATGGGACCAGATCACAGCCTGGCCAGATTGCGTCTACGCCCGCCTCTTTCGCACCGACAACTGCCTCAGCGATACGGGCCTCGTCTCCCTGCCAAAGTATTTCAACAGGGTCGATATTCCCGAACAGCAATGTATCTTTCAAAACCTCACGCGCAGACTGGATATCCGTCGTATGATCCACTGAGAATGCATTCGCGCCTGTTTGTGACAGAAGATGTAAAGCCTTGTCCATCCTCCCACACACTGACAATACACTTGGCTTGGGCAATTGCTCGATCAGGCTCTTTTCAGCAGGGAACACGAAACGCTCATATACGGATGGCCCCACAAATCCAGCCGACCCTCCCATATCGTGGATGGTGATAAAGTCCGCGCCTGCATCGTGATACGCTTTACCGATCTTCGCAAGGAACGAAGAGAGATGCAAAAGTGCATCGAGAACAACCTGCGGTTCCTTTTTCATTTCAACGACCATGTTCGTCACATTGCAAAGATATAGTAACAATGTATACGGCCCGGGGATCAACCCTGAAATAACAATACCCTTTCCAATATCTTCTTTCACTAACCGCATTGCTTCGCAAATAATTTTG
Source organism: Candidatus Defluviilinea proxima (assembly GCA_016721115.1). NCBI lineage: Bacteria > Bacillati > Chloroflexota > Anaerolineae > Anaerolineales > Candidatus Villigracilaceae > Candidatus Defluviilinea > Candidatus Defluviilinea proxima. The sequence goes on along the minus strand of JADKIW010000001.1, from coordinate 61,077 downwards.
ATTCGCCCCAACTTAGAAATCTCAGCATTCTCAGGGAATTCTGCGATTAAACTTTTACACGAGTCGAATATCACCCTCTTGACCTGCGGAAACTGATCTCTCCCATCTTCATAAAAGTTCAAATCTGACCCCAACGCCTCAGCAGGTGCACACAGATCCAACGGAAGTGTCGCAGATGACATTCCAGTCAACTTAAATGTACTTGCCGCCGCATGCGCCATCTTCTCTGCATCATGATGGACTTCATGCAAAGACAATCCCTCACGTTTCAATCCTTCGGTCGTGATGTGGATCAATCCACTGAAGGTAGGAATAGCGCCTGTTTTTTGGCCAGCTAATAAAGAAAGGATTTGTTCACGCATATTAAACGTGTAGGGGCGGGTCTTAGACTTAGACCCGCCCCTACAAAATTATTTTACAGCCTTTACGATGGCCGCGATATGCTCCGGCGTGTTTCCGCAACAACCACCCACGACCTTTGCGCCCAAAGCGACATACTTCTTTGCGTAATTTCCCATGTCTTCGGGTGTCATATCGTATACACCTTGCTCGGTCTCAATATCCATGTGTGGGACGCCCGCATTTGGCTTGATCCACAGCGGGAAGTTAGGAACAGCCTCCACATATTCCTTGACCACGGCTTCCATGTTCTCCAGCGTTGTCCCACAGTTTGCACCAATAAGTGTAGCGCCCAACTCGCTGTACTTCTTGATAACGTCTTTGGGTTTGATGCCCATCATCGTGCGCGTGCCTCGGTCGTAGCTGAACGAAACCACGATGGGGAGGTCTGTGGCGGAACGGGCACCGGCAAATGCGGCGTTCGTCTCTTCGAATGCGAACATTGTTTCGATGAGCAGGAAGTCCACGCCACCATCGGCAAGGGCTTTCGCCTGCTCTGCAAACGTCGCTTGGACCTCTGCCTCGTCGAGCGTGCCGTAGGGTTTGAGCAAAGCACCGACCGGGCCCATCGAACCAGCGACCAGCACATCGGTCCGTTTTGAGGCGGCTTTACGGGCAAGCTCTGCCGCGCGGATGTTCACTTCCGGGGCACGGTCCTGATATTGCGAGTCTTTCATCCGCATACGAGTTCCGCCGAAGGTGCAGGTTAGGATGATGTCCGAGCCTGCCTCCACAAACGACGACTCAAGCTTCAAGAGAATATCAGGGTCGTCGATGATGAGGTCTTCGGGCGGCTTGCCCGGCTTGAGCCCCATCCTTTGCAAATTCGATCCCGTTGCGCCATCGGCAACCAGGATCTCGCCGCTATTCAATCGTTCAAGAAATTTGTTCATTGTTTCCTCCGTAGGGATGGGTAGCTGCCCATCCCTACAAAATCATTTCATAAAATTCTTCGCAATTGGGTCCACTGTACGATGCGGGATCAAATGCGCAATATGCTCGAATGGTTCGTTCATATGCGGGAAACTCGTTGCAAGCATAAACTCGTTTTGAAAATCGGGGTCAGTGGGCAATTCAAACCGTTCCACCTGTCGTGTCACGGAATCGATCTCGTTGCGTTTCTCCACATTCAGCAACGCGATGCGCGCGCCATCACCCGCTGCATTCCCGACCGCGTACACATTCTCCAACACGCAATCAGGGATCAAGCCGATCAACATCGCCTTCTCTTTATCAATATAACTTCCGAAGCCACCCGCCAAAATAATTTTATCAGGCGCTTGTAGTTTACTGCGCTTCAACAATGTACGCGCCGCCACGAACAACGCGGCTTTCGCCAATTGTATCTGCCTTACATCCTGTTGAGTGATGGGAATGTCTCTTCCAATGGATGTTTCCTCCGCCCAGGCAATGACATACTCCCAGCCGGTTTCTCCCTCTCGCACACGCTTCGACTTTAGCTCTTTTTTGAATCTGCCCCGAGAATCTATGATCTGCGCCCGGAACAATTCTGCCACCGCATCGATGATCGCGGATCCACATATCCCTTTGACCTGACCTTTGAATTCAGCGTGGTCTGTGTTCCAACCGTCCACGCCGATGACTTTGTACTTTGGCTCAAGCGTCGTTTCGTCAATGTGGACTCGTTCAATGGCACCGGGCGCAGCTCGCATACCGTACTCCACATGCGCGCCTTCGAGTGCGGGACCTGTCGGTGTGGATGTACACATCAAACGCTTGCGATTGCCGAGCACGAGCTCTGCATTTGTGCCTACATCGATCAATAGCCAGTTCTCATCCTGCTTGTGCGGTTCTTCTGCAAGGATAACAGCGCTTGTATCCGCGCCCACAAAGGATGCAATGGTGGGGAGGATGTGAATGTTCCCAGATGCATTGATGTGTAATCCCAACTCTCGCGCTTTGATATCCACTGACTCATGGATAGCTGGCACGAACGGCGCAAGTCCCAAGTCCTTGGGGTGTAAGTTTAATAGAATATGGTGCATAGTGGAGTTGCCTACCAAAACCATTTCCAATATTTCATCTACTTTTATGTCATTGCGAGGGCGCTCTTGCTCTTTGCCCGAAGCAATCTTGCCTTCGTTCCTAGGAGATTGCTTCGCAACGTGCGCTCGCAATGACGTATTTGCCGTCTTCACCGCTTGTTTCAACAAAGTATTCAGTGTGGAGATGATCGCCTTGTGTAATTTCTCCAAACCATCTTCATGCTCAATCGTGTACTGAATACGGGACATTACATCCTCACCGTACACGATCTGCGGATTCATCTCGGATTCAGCCGCAAGCAATTCGCCCGTGCGAAGATTACACAAATACAAGGCAACCGTTGTCGAGCCAATGTCCACGGCCGCACCGTAGCTGTCTTCGTGGTATCCAGCCTGAACTGCGATGACTTCTTTATCGTTCCAAACGGATACGGTCACGTTCCAATTCGCGTCGCGCAAGGTCTTGGATAACGTGCGCAAGCATTGATAATCAATTGAGAGCTCATACCAGCGTGGAAGTTTCTCTTCTGTACCGCGTACCAGCGCCATTGAAGTCTCAAGTCCCTTGGCGAGTCGTTCCCAATCTGCAATAGGACGCTCCAGATTTGGCGGGGTCATCGAAACCAGATATTTCCGGATCGAAGGCTTGATCTCAATGTGCCGTTCTTTCGCGCTCTTGCGGACGATCTGTTTATTTCCGCGACTTTCTTCGGGGACATTGATCAACACATCGCCCATGACCTTGCACTGGCACGATAAACGGACTTGTCCGATCTCCCAACCTTTATCTTTTAATAACTTGGGTCTACGTTCGAGATAGGAGCGTTCTTCTATTCCAACAGGGGAGAGGTTGTTACGCTTTGAGTCGATGTTGTATTTTTCGAAACGACCCTCTTCCACCAGGACCATGCACTTGCCACATGTGGCGTTCTCTGCACAAATGGATTCAATGTCCACGCCGAGTTCACGCGCGGCAGTACGGACAGATGTGCCTTCTTCCACTTGTCCGCGGCGGCCTGATGGTTGCAGGATGATGTTGTGTTTTGTCATGGTTGATCTGTGGAGGACGGCAATTGCCGTTCCCTACGCGGAATCCGCATTTCGCTTGGGAATTTCAATTTTGGCGAACTCAGCTTCCAGTTCAGAAAGAAGCGCGTCTGCCACTTCTTCGGGCGAGCCGTCACGTTCGATCCAGTCACTGCGTTTGTATTGCGCGCTGTAGTCCTCTGAAGATGTGATCCCAACAGCCATGGCATAAGCATCGATCGCATTTTGTATCTTTTGCGAGAGTTGTTTTTTTACTGTGCGTCCATCACCTTCAACAGTGATGGAGGATGGGATATGTTTCCAATAAAAGATGCGATAGCGGGCCATGTTGGTTCCTCGTATTGTATATAATTTTGTCTTGTGGATTGTAAGGTAGGATATTGCACGGGTCAATATAAAAAATAAAAACCCCGCCGTATGGCGGGGTAAAGTTTCAATATCTGACTAACTAAAATGGAAGCAAGTTTCGTTCCCATAAGATCAACCACGCTGAAAAAGCGATGAACAACAGGATGAGAAGGATACCTGTGAGCGTCCAACGGAAACTTTTAATGTACGTACGATCTGGGTAGGCACCGAAGCCGCGCGACTCGATGGCGAGCGCTGTGCTTTCGGCTTTGCGCAAACTATTCACAATGACAGTGAACATATATCTCTGCCACAAGCGGATGCGATGCCGAATGGGGGAGTGCGAGGCACGTCCGCGGATGGCGTGCGCGGCTTTGACCGCGTCCACTTCCTGTTGCACGATGGGGAGGAAGCGCAACGCCAAAAAGATCGCGAACGCATACCGATACGGCATACCGATGCGGACGAGGCCTGTCATCAGATCGCGGATGTCTGTTGTCCAGATGAAGATGAAGGACGCCAACACCATAACCGTGATACGCAGGAAAAGTTCAAGGCCTCTCTCAAACCCTTGTTGGCCGAGAGTCAATCCCGCAACATGGATGAAAGATGTGGATGGCGTGATGAACAGATTTACCACGAACAGCAACGTGCCCATGATCAGAATGATCGGCGCCGATTGCCAAACAGTTCGGAGTGAAACTCTTGCCAGCAGAATTGTGATGAGGATCAGCACACCAAGCATCATAGCGCGCGCCAGATTGCCTTGTAATTGGAAGGTGATCACAATTACGAGCACCACCCAAACCAATTTACTTAACGCATCAATGCGGGTGAAGAAAGAGCCATTATCCACATAGCGCAGGGAATGTTCACTCATTGCATGGCTCCGATGAATTCATCGACAGTATTCAAACCATCCGGTACAGAAACACCCTGCCCACGCAGACCATCTACCAGCCGTCGCAATGTGGTTGCACGCAGAGATGCGCGTTCCAGCACGTCAGGCGAATTGAAAAGCGAATTAGGACTTCCATCAAAGATCTTTTGTCCGTCTGCCATCACAATGGCTCGTTCGATGTGCGCATCCACAAGTCGCATGTCATGCGTGATCATGAGAACTGTGATGCCTTCCTTACGCAAGTTATTGATGAGATTCATCAGACTTTCTGTAAGACGGCGATCCTGACCGTAGGTCGGCTCATCCACAATGAGAAGTCTGGCACTGCCTGCGATCAGCATGGTTGCCACCCCAAGCCTTCTCTTGGCGCCTGCACTCAATGAGAAGGGATGGCTGTCTGATGTCTCAGTGATTTCGAGACGTTTCAACATATCTTGCACACGGGTAGCGACGATGGTTTTGTCGTCGATGCCTTGTGCTAATAAACTATATTCCAACTCCTCACGGACGGTATCGCACAGGAATTGATGTTCAGGGTTTTGAAAGACGAGTGCGATTTGTGTAGCGAGGTCTTGTACTCTCCATTGCTTGGACTTACGCCCGAACATGGTAAGTTCACCGTTGGTTGGTCTTAGCAAGCCAACCAACATTTTACTGAGCGTGCTCTTCCCTGCACCGTTCTGCCCAACGATGGCGACGATCTCGCCTTGTCGGATCTCGAACGAAACACCGCGTAAGGCTTTGAACTTATTGCCATACGTGAACTCGGTATTTTGCGCGTGGATGAGAACGTTCTCTTTTTTCTCTATTTTGGATGTAACCTGCGGCGCGCTAAAGCGCGTCTTGGAAAACTCTTCAACGGCTTCTTCCACTGTGATCGGAATCTTCTTTATGGATTTGCCTGCTGCCTTCAAGCGCAAGCCGATCTCTGTTGTTTCAGGAAGCCAAACCCCCAGCTCCAACATTTTCTTCCCGTGCTTGGAAACTACATCACGCGGAGCGCCCTGTGCAATGACGTGTCCATCCGCTAGCAGGATCATGTCATCAGCTTCTGCCATGAATTCATCGAGGTCTTTTGTGACCAGCACAACAGACTTCCCTTCATCTCGCAGACGAAGGATAAGTTCATGCACAGAGTGGGTGGTAGCGGGGTCGAGGTTGGCAGTGGGTTCATCGAGAACGATGAGAGGAGTCTGCATTGCAAGAACAGAAGCCAGTCCCAACTTTTGAGTCTGACCGCCGGACATGGCCCAAACGAGGTTGTTGCGCAAATGTCCCATCCCTACATAATCAAGGGATTGTTCAACACTCTTCAATATTTCAGCAGGTTCGCGACGGAGGTTCTCTGGTCCAAAAGCGACCTCATCCTCCACTTTGAGCGTGGCAAACATCCACTCAGGGTCTTGGAACAACATGCCTGTGGATTTGGCCAGCTCTTGCACAGATGTATTGGATACATCGTGTCCATCCACGGTGACTGTGCCATTTAACTTACCACCGAGGATCTGAGGAATGATCCCATTGAGCAACATGCACAACGTGGACTTGCCTGAGCCCGATGGCCCGACAAGAAGCGTGAAAGACCCGCGCCGCACTGTTAGATTTACATCCACCAGTGCAGGCGTGGGCTTCCCATAATGTTGATACGTGACCTGATCAAACTTGACGAGCGGTTTGTCAGTTGTTGTTTTGTTTCTCGTCACAAAAAAATCCAAAGGCTCCAGCTATCGTTATTCGCGCCGTGTGGCTCGTAACAACCCGGTGTTTTCGATCATTTTACCGAGGAAGAAACCAAGCAAGCCAGAGAAAATGAAACCTGATACGAGATTGATAGGTGCGGCAATCAGGTAGTCTTGTAATGAGCTCCAACCGTAGAGAACGAAGCTCCAGACCGTTCCGAATTGGGATGCGCCAGCGCCAGCGAGACCGAAGACCAGCCAGCCAAATTTTCCATAGTTGCAGAACCACATTACAACTTCGGCGCCAATGCCTTGTGCGATGCCCCAGCCTAGGGTGCTCAAGCCAGCTTGGTTACCGAGCAAGGCTTCCACAGCGGCTTCGACGATACCGATGATGAGCATGGAGCCAGATTTGCGGACAAGGAAATACGCCAGCAAGTAAGCCCACATGAAGGTGCCTTGTAATGCGGCGCCATAGATCGGGCTGACAGTATTGGCGGCGTACCAAACATTTCCCATCCAGGTGTTGATGACACCGGCGAGGGCACCGAGCACGGCCATAATGACAAGGTCAGAAGTGGAATAATTGAAATTAAAACCGCCTTTGCCGGTTGGGTCAGATTTGACCACACGGGCGATCAGGCCAAGGACAACGAGAATAACGAGATTGATGATGATAATAGTGGGTGTATTCATTGCATTCTTCCTCTCTTTTCTTTGGGTATTTGATTTGCATCAGGGATAATTCCCTGAAAACGCCTTGGGATGTTAAAGCTTTAAACCCATTTCTTTCAATTCCGTTTTGACTTCTTCGTACATCTTCTGCCAGAAATCACGAGGTTCGATCTTTTGCAGATCATACACATCATCGAACGGCTTGCCCGGGTTCCCATTTTCCAGTGCGAAGACATGTTCATACTTCGATAATAACTGGAGGACAAGAGCATTCGCGTCTTTTCTGGACATTTTCATTCTGTGTGTTGCCAAAGCGACCTCTGCCATCAACCGCGCCTCCAACCCTGAACAATTGGGCTGATTGCCATCTGCGGCGCCACAGCCTTCGAGATGGCCTCCGCTCACTGCATTGACGATGGCATTGGCGGCCGTTTCATATAATAACTCTTTTGTCCCTGAGCCAGATTTGGGATAAATATCAGCAACGATAATGGAAGGTGCATACCGGGCAAACGCCTGTGCCGTGGCATTGATGACCCACAACACCTCACGTGTGGAAGTGGCAATGTGCCGCACATGAATGGGGTGGAGGATGTGATAGTCCGCGAGGCAGGTGATATTCGCTATTAAATAAGAAGCAACATTGATCACTGCTGAACCAGCAGGTCCGCCACCCAGCCCGCCGACGATCACACACGGAAGCGATGCATTGACCATGCCATATTCCAGAGAGTTGACCGCTCGAGAGATATTGCGATGATCCATTTTGAGTTCATTCAAGACCGGCACGAGGTGCGAGTCGCACTTACGTAAATAATCGGGGTGCGCCGCCGCAAGATCGCCCAATTCTGAAACGCTCGATTGCGCCGCTAGCATGCCCATACCTGCACGCCCGACCCGCTTGAGTCCCTGACGCATGTATTGCAGTTCGCGGCGTGTCGAAACGATCTCAATAGGGTTACCCGTGCGCACTTCGCGCCCGTCCACTTCGACCAAGGTGCCGCAGGTAGCGAGGTCGATTAAAGGCTCCTGCATATAGGAGAGAACGTTCGCGAGAAAAATACGTTCAGGAATAGGCGTCCCTGGCGACCCGCCAAAGAATAACGGAGCCCGCTCATCGTCGAGATGACGCGCGTATAACGTCCGCGCATCTTTACCTTCGCCCATGATGACAGACTGTGGCATGTTGCGGATGCCGTTGTCGATCTCATCCTGCGAAATTTCGATAATACGTTCGGTCGTGCGGCTATAAGCGCCGACTGTTATAGCCAGTTCGTATCCTGCATCAAAGATCGCTTTGGAAAGAGAAGCGTCATCGGTGACGAGGTCTTCCTTGTTCCACTCCAGTTTGTATTTCTTGACGAGCCGTTTGGTGGTCATGGCGATCTTATCGAGATCCCAACTCTCTTCAGAAATATAAGGACCTTCATTCGCGCGATCAAGAATATCAAGATAATTCAGCATGTGTTTCTCCGATAAATGACATGTAGGGGCGGAGCATTGCTCCGCCCCTACATTGTGTTAAGAGGTATAGCCCATCTTTTCGCGTGCCAGTTTCACCGCGTCTGCCGCATTTTTTGCGGTGCCATCCGCGCCGATGGCTTTTGCCCAATCGGGGGTGACGGATGCGCCGCCCACCAGAACAATATACTTTTGGCGGATGCCGCGTGCGTCCAGCAATCGAATGAGGTCTTTCATGAAAGGCATGGATGTGGTCAACAAAGCCGACAGGGAAATGATTTGTGCATCGATCTCCTCTGCTTTATCAATAATGGATTTGATCGGAACGTCCACGCCCATATCGGTCACTTCGAAGCCTGCAGCGGTCAACATCGAAGAGACGATGTTCTTGCCGATATCGTGAATATCGGTTTGTACTGTGGCCGAAACAACCCGCCCTTTTACCTTGCTCTCGGCGCCGGAGTATTTCTCCAATAATACGGGTTTCACAACTTCCATGGCGCCTTTCAAAGCACGCCCGGCCAACATCAATTCGGGTAAAAAGTATTCGTTGCGCTCAAAGCGTTTTCCCACTTCGTCTGCGCCGTTCATCAGTCCTGTATTCAAGATCTCCAAGGGATCAATATTTGCCGATAAAGCGGCGTTGGTAGCATCGGCGGCGTCTTCTGCTTCTCCGTCGATCACGGCGTTGGTAATGGCTTGCAAGTATGTATTTTCAGACATACCGTCTCCTGACTCTTTTGCAAAGTTGTAAGGATTGTATGATAGTTACAGTGTCAGGTCAATGACAATTCCGTTAAGTACGTTCGGCAAGAGCATTTCCAGCCAGCCAACCTGTTGTCCATGATGATTGAAAATTGAAGCCGCCAGTGATACCGTCAATATCCAATACCTCACCTGCAAAGAATAGACCGTCCGCTACGCGGCTTTGCATGGTTTTGAAATCCACTTCCTTCAAACTCACACCGCCGCACGTGACAAATTCTTCCTTGAATTGTCCCTTGCCTTCGATCTTGAACTCACCACCAGTCAACTCTTGCGCCAGTTTTCGTAACTCTGCTTTTGAAACATCGCCCCAATTCTTGTCACCGATAAAATGAACTAGTTGTTTCCATAATCTTATAGGGACTTGTGAGAACGCAGGCGTAGAAGCGACCTTTTTGCGCACATTCTCCTTCCATTCTTTGTTGTGTTGCAAAATATCCAACGCCTTATCGAACGAATAATCGTCAAGCCAATTTACGATCAACTTTCCTCGATACTTCTTCTCAAATAACTCACGTGCTCCCCAGGCAGAGATCCGCAACACAGCAGGTCCACTCAAGCCCCAATGTGTGATCAGGATCGGTCCGCGTTGAGTGATCGCATCCATTTGCAGAGTCACATTTTCAACCGACACACCGGCCAACCCATTGATCCGTTTGTCTTTCACGTTGAATGTAAATAATGAAGGCACAAGCTCCACAACAGTGTGTCCCAGCGATTGGACGATGTCCAACGTTTTACGGTCACTGCCTGTGGCAAGCAACAACTTATTTGTTTGGAGATAAAGGACCTTCGCCTCTTTTCGGACCTCGAGTCTGAATCCTCCTCCTGGATTTTTTTCCACCTTTAGCAGACTCGCACCTAATTCCATTTTTACGCCAGCTTCACGCGCCGCATCTCGCAAACAATGTGCGATCGTATTCGAATCATCTGTAGAAGGGAACATGCGCCCATCGGCTTCTGTCTTTAATTTCACACTATGCGATTCAAACCACCGAATCGTGTCCTGTGGCTGAAAACGACTGAACGCCCCGCGCAGTTCAGTCCCGCCGCGTGGATAAAATGAGATCAATTGAGCGGGGTCAAAGCACGCATGCGTGACATTACATCTCCCACCGCCAGAGATGACGACCTTGCCTAAGGTCTGACTTGACTTCTCGATGATCAATACATTTAATTTCGGCGTTAATTCTGCGCAACGGATTGCCGCAAAGAACCCCGCAGGCCCGCCACCGACTACGATCACATCCCATTCATTATCCATTTAAATTAGTATCCTGTCTTGAGATCAAATACAACATTCGTAGAATCTTCAACTCATCATAACTCAATTTGCCATTTAACTTATCGAATACGGGCTTGAGATACGTTGGGCTGAGTTCATCGAATGCGGCGAAAGCTATTTGTTGTTGGTCGGGCGTTGCGGTAGTGAGTGCCTGTAGACCGTCCCTGTTTTGCACCTTATTTCCCGCCATGATGTACTTCATCAAATGGTCGAGGATGGTGCCTGTCACAAATCCGTATTGCTCCATCAGTGCTTGGATGGTTGCACCGTTGTTGAAAGCTTCGGCAATGACGCGTGTACGACCGCCGATTTCTCCTTTTCCACTTGGGGGTGGAGCCTGTGACAACCGAGATGTTTCTTTGATGCTATGCTTCTCACAATATGACTTGATTACTTCTAAAAATGTATCGCCATATTTTTCTAGTTTCGCCTGCCCCACACCAGCAATGTTCAACAGACTCTTACTCGATTGCGGGTAATACGCTGACATCTCGATCAACGTTTTATCTGAGAAGATCACATATGGTGGCACGCCTGCTGTATCCGCCATCTCTTTTCGTTTTTGGCGCAGAATGGCAAACAGCGCACTGTTATATTCGATCGCTGTTTTCTTACCTTTTGTTTGGACGCGCTCCGCTTCTTGCATGACGCCGAAAATTGTTTCCCGTTTCTTGAGCGACTCCAACGCCTTGACCGTGAGACTTAGCGTATGGAACTCGCCTTCCTGCTTGAGATACCCCATGCTCAAAAGTTGACGGGCGATATGCATCCACTGTTTCTTTGTCAGCTCTGTGCCGATGCCATACGTGGATAGTTTCTCGTGTTCCCAACGCAATACTTTCTCGTTTTTCGAACCGAGCAAAATATCTACAATATGACCCGCACCAAATTTTTCATCCGCGCGTTTGACGCAGGAGAGAAATTTCTGGGCGTAGAGGGTGATGTCTGCAAGAGGGGTGGGGGCGGAGGTACAGTTGTCGCAGTTGGAGCAGTTATCGGCTTGGTATGATTCGCCGAAGTAGTTGAGAAGCGGCTTACGGCGACAGGTCCGTTCATCTTCAGCGTAGCGGACAATCGCGTCGAGATGTCCAATAGCGACTCGTTTTTCATTACCTTCTTTTTGGTCGATGAAATATCTCAGCTTGGCGACATCCGAATAGCTATAAAGAAGCAAGCAGTGCGCGGGCAAGCCGTCACGCCCTGCACGGCCGATCTCTTGATAATAGCCTTCGATGCTTTTGGGAAGATCGAAGTGAATGACGAAACGAACGTTGGGCTTGTTGATGCCCATACCGAACGCAATCGTGGCAACAATGATCTGCGCATCGTCACGAATGAACGCCTCTTGATTTTTGCGCCGTTCTGAATCTTCGAGCCCTGCGTGATACGGGCGGACTGAATAACCGCGCAATTTGAGATAGGCAGAGAGTTCATCCACTCCACGGCGTGAGAAACAATAGATGATGCCAGATTGATCTTTATAGCGTTCAAGCATTTCAATGGCCTGAGCATATATATCGCGTTTGGGCATGACTTCGATATAAAGATTATCACGGTTGAAACTCGCGACGAATTCATTCGTTGTGGAAAACTTGAGCGTTGTACGAATATCCTGCCGCACGCGGGATGTGGCGGTGGCAGTGAGCGCCAAACAAACTGCTTTGGGGAAGCGTTTGCGTACTTCCACGATCTGGCGATACTCAGGGCGAAAGTCATGTCCCCACTCAGAGATACAATGTGCTTCATCTATAGTGATGCAATCCACTTGGACGGAATCAAGAAGCGAAAGGATCCGCTGGGTAAGAAGCGTTTCAGGCGCAACATAGAGTAGCTTCACCTCACCGTTGCGAACATATTCCATGTTCTCCTGATATTCCTGCGGCGATAACGTACTGTTGAGAAAAAGAGACGGCACACCATATGCACGCAACTGTTCCACCTGGTCTTTCATCAAAGCAATTAGTGGAGAGACGACGACAGTCAGCCCATCGAACAGAAGGGACGGGATTTGATAGCACAGTGATTTGCCTCCGCCTGTGGGCATGACAGCGAGAGTATCTTTGCGAGCTAATACGTTTTCGATCACTTCACTTTGAAGTGGACGAAACGTATCGTAGCCAAAGGTCTCTTTGAGGATGGAAGCAGGGGAGGGCATGGGCGATAGTATAACAAAACAAAATCGCCCCGATACATTGTATCGGGGCAGAAATTGTTACTTGTAAAAGTCTTGGCGGCTTGCCCCATACCTGTGGTTGGCCTGATGCAGGGTCAACAAAACTGTTTGATTAATTAGACAAAGAGACGCCCAGTTTCTGGGCGTCCTACTTGAGATCAGAGCTATTTCGTGCGCTTTTACGGAGCTGTCGTCACTCTCCAGATCACATTCCCAACATCGTCTGCCACTAGAAGGGCACCGAATTTATCAATGGCAACGCCTACTGGTCGCCCCATATTGTCGCCATTCTTAGCGATAAACCCTGTCAGAACCTCTAATGGATCACCTGATGGCATGCCATCTGTAAACGGCACGAAGATAACTTGGTAGCCGTTGCGCGGCTCGCGATTCCACGAACCATGCTGCCCCACAAACATTCCGTTCGCAAAGCGGGCGGGCAAGTTGTTTCCGATGGAATAGGTAAGTCCCAAGGGAGCTGTATGTGATCCCAATGCATAATCAGGTACGATAGCCGATGCCACCAGGTCTGGATTTTGCGGTGCTACTCGCGTGTCAACGTGATCTCCGTAATAGCTAAAAGGCCAACCATAAAACGCACCGTCCTGGACGGAAGTTAGATAATCGGGCACCAGATCGTTTCCTAACTCATCACGTTCATTAACTACCACCCATAAAGTTCCAGAATCTATGTCCCACGCCATCCCTACAGGGTTTCGCAAACCCGAAGCAAAAATGCGATGGCTGCCTGTTTGAAGGTCTACCTCCCAGATCGACGCACGTTCCTGTTCTGCCGCAAGCCCGTTCTCTGCGATATTGCTATTGGAACCAACGGAAACATATAACTTCGTTCCATCTGCACTGGCAACCAGTCCCTTGGTCCAATGATGGTTGATCGTGCCTGCCGGTAGGTCTGTTATTTTTGTGGGTTTGGCGGTGATCTCAGTCTCCCCTTCTGTATAAGGGAATGACACAACTGCGTCGGTATTCGCGACATAGAATACATCTCCCACCAATACCATCCCGAACGGCGAATGCAATCCGTTGATGAATATCGATTTCGTCTCTGCAACTCCATCTCCATCTGCGTCTCGCAGGAGAGTTATGCGATCTGCGCTTGGCACAGCGGCTCCAGCCTTCTTCTGAAAGAGATTGAAAAACCAGCCTTTGATTCCTTTTGAGTCATCTGGGCGATTTGCAGGTGCATTAGTTTCTGCCACGAGCACATCTCCGTTGGGAAGCACATATATCCAACGCGGGTGATCCAATCCGCTGGCAAATGCGTTCACTTCCGTGCCGTCGGCTGCTATAGGTTTCTCACCATTTATCCAACCCGTGGCCTTGGCGACATTTATTACGGGAATCAATCGTTGATCCGGAGTTGGAAGCTTGGGGTTCGTCCCGTAGCCGCTGATCGGTGGTAGTGCTGTTGTACCCCTGAATATTGAAAAGCCTAAGATAACTACCAACACTAATACCAAACTCACTGCCAGAGTGAGTGTAATTGATCTGTTTTTCATACTAAAAATCTCCATTGGAAAGAAGGCTGAAATTTAAATTTTTATATAGACTTAGTGAACACACTCATCTTATATTGAACACTCATCATTTACACCCTGTGATTGGGGAGTACTCTTCCCCGCTATTCATGGGATATATAGAGTGGTAACGTTTAGCATACTTGCGGTGCGAAGGTTTATAGATTCTGTCTAAATCTCCCCCAAGTAGCGGAGGTAAACATACCCCGGTCGATGGATACGGGTGGGAAGTGTTTACTATATGATGAGTTGTATAACAAATCGCTCAAAAGGAGAAATCTCATGTTGTACACCATCATCGTAATTCTAATCATCCTGTGGTTGCTCGGCTTTTTAGGTTCAAACATAAGCCCAAGTTTTCCGAAAACCGGCGGGTGGATTCACACTTTGGTTGTTCTTGCCATCATCCTCATCGTTTTAAATTTGTTGGGGGTCATTTAACTCCGCACTTTTTTGCAAACAAGAGGCAGTTTGATAAGCTGCCTGTTCACACAAAAGAATAGCATTCTCGAAACGAGGTATCTGTGATTAATCGTAATCTGACCCAACGATATAAGATATTGATCGTTGGGGTTATCACATTTACATTTGGCTTTTTCGCATATTTAACCCCGGCGATGGCTGGAAGAACTCTTGACTCGAATTTATGCGGTCAAGGTTCTGCCCCTGATTACGGCTTCACTTACGATCTACAACAGACCCATTGGACGGTGGATTGGCAGGGCTATGTATCAGATGATGCTGTGACCAAGGTTGATATGATTCTTGACAGGTTGAACGGGGATTCCATCGCGCAAACGATGATCCTCATCCAACCGCAAGATAAGGTTGGCAACCGTGTGAACTGTGCCGTGCATTTCCTGCGTTACATGCAACTGGGCTTGACGGATGGCGCACGCAAGGATAACGGCTTTGTCTTTTTGATCGTTGTCGACCCCACCGACATTGACGTGCATTACGGCGTTGGGCTGGGACTGCCGGCATTAACCGCCTCCGAACTGACAACCCTCAACCGCTCCGCTGAGGAAGTCTACCAGTCTACAAAAAGCATGGACCAGGCATTGTTAACCTTGGTACAGGGATTCGAAAAAGTTGCACGGAGCAACTACGAGCCGCTGATTTACCCTACACAAACTCCAGAAACGATGAACCTGCCAGAACTGCCTTCAGGGCCGCTGGGCATTTTCGCTATCTGCGGTCTGGTGTGTATAGGTGTCTTCTTTTTGTTGTTTCTGATGTGGATGCTCCCCAGGTTGGCGCGCGGTGGTATCGGCTTTAATCCATATGGTGGTTCGGGTTCACGGGGGGCAGGTTTCCCATTAGGTGGGGGCAGGGGTGGTAGTGGGCCATCGTCACGTAGTGGCAGCGGCGGTGGTCGCTCCGGACGCGGCAATTAAAAAGAAAAGGATGTTAAATCATGAAACGCTATATTAAACAGATCATTGCCATTCTTATGATGGTTGCTATAGTAGCCGGGCTGACCGGCTGTGGGGTCGTCAAATCAGGCACGGACGAATACAACGAGCTGGTTGCGTTGGTACAGGGAGTGCAGTCAGCGGCCGCCAATTTTCAATTAGTGACGGATACGCAGTATGCCAAGATCCAGGCTAAAACGCAGATCACCAGTGACTATTACAATGCCGTCAGCACCAGCGGTGAGGTATGGACGGGAAACTTCCGTTCTCAAGCGGATGCGCTGACGAACCTGTTGAATAATTATCGCGATGAAAACGGTCAGCCGTTGGACCCAGCCAAGCTGAACTTGAACACACTGAATGGTAAGGGCGCATTGCCCGATGGCTTGGGGCAGGGCTTCACACTTTACGTCAACGCAATTACTCAGGCTCCTCCACCCGTGCCGGATGCTGCAGTGACCCTGGCGCTTGGAGATACTGTTGACGAAGGAATGAATACCATTCAATTAGCAGGCACCGATTGGAATGACGCCGTCAAAGCCTACAACACTCGACGGGCGCAGATCAAGGGCGAGATTGTAGCGCGCGTTTCAACCTATTTCGGTTTTGAACTGCCGGTGACCTTTCCCTATTATCAGGGCGGCAATGCCGGTCAGCCTATCCAGAATCCACTGGCCACACAAAAGCCATAGCAATTTGGTTTTTACAAACATGAAAAATAATACAGTATCAAAAAATATTATTGAAACACGGGACTTAACTAAAAGTTTTGATGGAGGTGTTGTCGTACAACATCTAAGCATGCAAGTGCCCCGTGGCATCATCTTTGGTTTCGTTGGCCCAAGTGGATGTGGAAAAACGACGACCGTCCGTTTATTAACAGGTTTTTATAAACCTACTTCTGGTACATTGAGTGTGTTGGATAAAACTCCAACTGAATTTTCGAAATCGGACCGCGAAAAAATAGGATATCTGATCCAACAATTTGTCTTATACCCGGACCTAACTGTTTGGGAAAACTTAAATTTTGCAGCTTCATTTTATGGCGTCGGCCTTTTTCGGTGGGGGCGTTTAAATAAGCTGCTCGATTTTGTAGAGTTGAGAGAAGATAAATATAAATTAGCGAAGAATCTCTCTGGAGGGATGAAAAGGCGCCTCAGCCTGGCTGCCACATTGGTGCACAACCCGGAATTACTTTTTCTGGATGAGCCTACTGCCGGGATTGATCCGCTCCTGCGCCGCAAGTTCTGGGATTACTTTAAGGGATTAAAGGCAGATGGTCACACTCTGTTTATCACCACACAATATGTGGGTGAAGCTGCATTTTGTGACCTGGTTGGGGTGATGTACGAGGGCAGACTACTGATGATCGAAACCCCGGATGGGCTGCGCAGAAAAGCCTATGGTGGGGATGTGATTGGTATCAGGACCAACGAAGAACTCAGGTTTGAACACAGACAGCAATTAGAAAGCCTGCCCTTCGTGCGCGGAAAAGTAAAAATTGTCAGTGACCAGGAGGTTGAAGTCGTTGTAGATGATGCAAGTACAGCAGTTGCAAACTTGTTGGAATGGTTTCAGGCACAAAAGTTGACTGTGGCGATGATGGAGCAAAAATCGCCCTCCTTTGATGATGTGTTCATTAGATTAATTGAAATGGATGTTGCGAATGATTAGATTCTTCAAATTCCTTATCCGAATTTCTTCATTCATAGGCAAGGAACTAACAGAAATTTTTCGCCAGCCCAAACTTATTTTGACACTCGTATTAGGACCGTTCTTAATCATGTTTTTATTCGGATTGGCATATCCTGACCAAAACCGAATTTTGAGAACAATATTTGTAGTCACAGATCCAAATTCTTTTCAGCGGGATGTGGGTAAATTCACCCATTCCTTCAGTTCGACGAGTATTGATTATGTGATAGAAAATGATAAAGAGAAAGCACTGGCAAAACTTGCACTCAATCAAACTGACATGGTGATCGTCGTACCGTATGCTCCGTTCGAGACTATTCAAAACAACCAGCAGGCAGAGTTCCTTGTTTATCATAATGAAGTCGACCCATTCCAGGTCGGATATATCCAGTCTGTAGCAAGAATATATGTGGATGAGCTTAATCGTCAAATTTTACAATCTGGGGCTGAACAGGAAAAAGAGAACTCGGGTTACCTGCAAGACAATTTAAAAACTGCAATTGTAGAAACACAGGCGCTTCGAAAGATCCTTCTAGCGGAAGACGTTAATGCGGCAACACAAGCTGCAGATCTTGAGAAAGATATCACTGGTCTTCATGAAAAACTCATCACATTTCGTTCATTGGCATCTGGTGTTTTGGTCAGTCCGTTCGAAGTAAAAGTCACCGGGCTATCCGGTAGCATATTGACTGTAACCGGGTTCTTTGTTCCAGCAGTGATCGTCCTGCTTCTGCAACATGTATCCATAACTTTTGCGTCTCTATCCATTGTTCGAGAAACACGCTCCGGGATCATGGAATTGTTCAGAGTATCTCCTGTCACAGCTTTTGAAACTTTAGTTGGGAAATATCTTAGTTATCTATTCTTTGAGACCATACTGGCCGGTGTTATTACTGCTCTTGCTGTCTGGCTGCTCAATGTCCACATTTTAGGTCACTTGCAGGATTATGCCCTAGCTGTGGTTGTCCTGCTTTTTACATCCTTGGGGGTAGGCTTCCTGATCTCTTTGATCTCAGAAACCGATACTCAGGCTGTTCAATATTCGATGCTCTTATTGCTGGCAAGCATTTTCTTTAGCGGATTTTTTCTGGACTTGCGCTTGATGAAGGAACCTGCCACATACCTTGCATGGTCATTACCTGCTACGTATGGCATTCGAATGCTACAAGATATTATGCTGCGTGGGTCATCAATACCCTTAGTGGTATTTCTGGGAATTGCAGCCATCGGAATCGTACTTTTCTTGATGGACTGGATGCTCCTACGAAAAAAAATGGAAAGTCAATACGCCTAAATGTAAACTGCTAGGCGTATAAAAACCATCTATTTTGAGGCAATCTAACTAAAGGAGTTACCGTGAAAGGTTATGTACAAAACATCGAAAGTGTCGCAGTCAAGAATGAAGATTTTCGCCAGGTGCTTTACACCGCCAAGAACTGTCAGCTCGTTGTAATGGCGCTGAAGCCAAAAGAGGAGATCGGGATGGAGACGCATAAACTTGATCAGTTCTTTCGGGTGGAGGAAGGGACGGGCGAGGCCGTTTTGGATGGCGTTCGCACAGCGATCAGCGCGGGATTCGCTGTGCTCGTGCCTGCCGGAGCGGAACACAACATCATCAATACCGGTACTGTTCCAATGAAACTCTATACGCTCTATTCACCGCCTAATCATCGAGATGGCGTTATCCACCATACACACGCCGAAGCGGAAAAGGATAACGAACACTTCGACGGTAAAACGACGGAATAAGAATCTGGCTGAACGCTGGGATATGTCTCGCAATCGTTTCGACTATATAGTCGAAACGATTGCCGATTTCGATGTCTGGTGATCATGAAAGAGGATCTCTCGAGGAAGTAAATATGCCAGAAAAAATAGCCAACCGTCGCCCGCTTAGGGCAAAGCTCATCTTTAACGCAATATCGGGTCGGTTGGATGAATCGCCACATCAGCTCGCTGAAATCCTTAACGAGATGCAAAACCAGTATATTTTGCCAGAGGTCTATATGGTGCGCCCGGAGAGTCAAATTGAAGCCATTATCCATAGCGCAATTAAGGGAGGCATCAAACTGGTTGTTGTAGCAGGTGGTGACGGTACCATTGATAGCGTTGTAGGAGCCATGATAGGCAGATCTGCAACTCTTGGCATTATTCCCATCGGTACGCGAAACAATTTAGCCTACAACTTGGGTGTTCCAAGCACAATTCCGGGTGCTGTGACGCTTCTGCGCGAGGGACGTCGACTAAAGATTGATGTTGGAAAAATGCGACATGGACGGGCAAGCCGTTGGTTCCTAGAAGATGCAACATTGGGACTCTTGTCCGATATATATCCGTTTGCCGACAGTGTCCAACATGGCGATTTGACACAAATTGTGAATCTATTGTCCACAGTTGTCTCTTCAACACCGTCACGTCTGCGAATGATTCTTGATGGACATAAGCGGATCGATATGAGTGCATACATGGTGTTGATTGCCAATATGCCTTATATTGGACCGCGCTTTCAAATTTCCCCCGATGTATCCTGGAACGACAACCGACTTGACGTTTTTGTTTTTTCCGATATGAGCAAACTGGACCTGATCTCCTACGCCATGCAGTCTACTGGTGGTGCAGTAGATGATATTCGCGTCAAGCATTACCGCATCAAGCGAGTGAATATCCATTCTGACCCACCCATGCCGGTGCTTGCCGATGGTGTGCTTCTTGACATTGGTCCAGTCACAGCCCAAGTTCACCCTCGTGCCCTTGCGATCATAGGCGGTGCGGCCAATACAGCGATAGGGGAACACCTCACAACATAGTGATGACCGCCGTTGGGCTGATTGCAACCTCTTCGCCATTATTAAAGAAATTTCTGAACGTAATTTTAAGGCATCACACTGCAATAGTACTGACTATTCGGGAGGTTATGTGAATTGACTACAGAACTCATTCTCATCCGGCACGGCAATGCTGTGCGTGTAAACGGGGACTACTATCATGCACCCCTGACATCCCTTGGGCAAGAGCAGGCTACCCAGACGGGGCAATATTTTAGCGTTCCTGAAAATCATCTCGATGGCATTTATTCAAGTCCCCTGCGTCGCACACAGGAAACTGCAAAGATCATCGGGGCAAAGATCGGGCTAGACCCGGAATTGCGGCCAGGTGTACAGGAATTAATGTTCTTCGAGATGCCAACATTGGTGCTCATGGAAATTCTTTCGATTTTTGATCCTGTCGAAGATTATCTAGATGCACGGGTAGGGATGCCGATTCGATGGCCGATCGAAGGACGCGTTTCAGCGGTGTTATTGGATATCTTAACCAAACATCCAGATCAACGCGTGGCTGTAGTTGCTCATGCTGGTGTGATCTCGGCAGCGCTTTCATGGTATTTCCCTGAGAAGCGTTGGCGTTGGTGGCGAACCACCGTTAGTAATTGTTCCTTAACAAGATTCAAAGTGGAAGGCAATCGAGCAGAACTTTTAGCGGTAAACGATGTAAAACATTTAAGCCCTGTGATCGTTACTACACAGCCCCCAACAGCAACTGTTGAAGTTGCCAAGGAAGTCCATCCGACTGAAAAAGTAATGATTTTTGACAAGCCACCAGATAAGAAGAATTGATGTAGTCTTTCACCATGGAATAGAGTGGTTAATAAAAAACTCCCCTGCTTTGAAAAGCAGGGGAGTGGCGTATAGGCTTGAGCTAATTTGCGGCAGGTACTAACACCGGGCGAAACTTATACCCGTATACCAGATATGTACCCCGTAGGACAGATTCGATTTCGGTTGTAAGGCGGAAAATTGGCAACGGCACCTGTCTTATTCGGCCACATAACAGGCTCTGCAATTGCTAAATTTTAGTTGTTGTGGCTAACAGGTCTTTCCGTTGTGTCGATAGAAGAAGTCTAGGATAAATATCTAAAAAACAATTACACCTTAGCATAGTTAGGGTGTAATTGATCAAATAGGGTATATGAACCCCTGAGGGGCAGGGATACACACAATCGGACATATTTTTCATGCTCTGTTAGAAATAGGAGGTTAAATTTGAGGGCAAATCTCAAACCCCTATAGAACCATAGACCTGAATATGCCGCGTTGGGCAAACCCGATTTTTCACTCCATTCCGAATGTTATAATCAAAAAATTCTTTCACAATGATCCAACGACTTCAAACCCAGCTTATCTTGCTTTTTATAGCTTTTGCATCGCTTGTGCTCGTCTCTGTTGGCGTCACCTATTGGGGTTTGCAGACTCAGGGACAGGATGCGCTGGTTATCAACCTAGCGGGACGTCAGCGGATGTTGATTCAGCAGATGACGCGGCTGTCGTTTCAATTGCAGGATGGGGATGAGTCTGCGCCTGCGGCGTTGAAGGAATCTGAACAAATCTTTAGCCAGACCTTATCTGCTTTGCAACATGGGGGAAGCGCGCCGTATCTAGCGGATAGTGTCGTTAATTTGCCAGCGGCAAGTGATGCACAGATTCAGAAAGCATTGCGTGATGTAGAGTCCAGTTGGGGCCAATACCGTTCCACTTTGGACGCGATGGATTCTTCCGCTTCACTGCAAGTCACCCTGGAAGGACAATCCGATGACTTGGTTCAAAAAGCCGATGTGGTGGTGCGTTTATATGAAGCGACTTCAACCGCCAAGGTGAATCGCTTACGTATCATTCAAGTTGTATTTTTAGTTTTCGCAATGCTGTTGCTCGCAGTGGGCGCATGGATGACGCGCCGCTCCCTGCTCAAGCCGTTGGACGATTTGGTTTTGGCGGCAAAAAGACTCGGGGAGAATCAGCTAGATGCGCCGATTCAGGTTGAAGGTCCAGAAGAGATGCGGACGTTGTCACAAGCGTTCGATGAAATGCGATCCCGTCTCCACGTCGCACATGAAGAACTCATCCAATGGAATGCCACGCTCGAACAACGCGTTGCCCAACGCACACGTGAACTCGAAACGCTCAACGAAGTCAGCCGTGAAATTTCTTCGCGGCTTGATATTCAACAGGTGTTGAATTCTGTCACTGAAAAGGCGCGGACGTTGTTAGGCGGTGAGGTGGCGTCGTTGTGCCTCGTGGATGAAAGCCAGCATTGGTTGAAACTTCAAACGTTGAGCGGTCCGAAACATGCGGTGGTTGGGGACACGATGCGCGCCGACAATGATTTTGCCGATGCCGTGTTGGCGGGTGATGGCGCGATGATCTGCGGCGTGGGTTCGTGCCAGGGCGGATGCCGCATGTTGTCCGATGAATATCGCACCAGCCATTTGGCGGCGCCGCTTCGCATTGGCAATCGCGTGATCGGCGCGTTGTGCGTGGGAAGCCCCGCGCAAAATCAATTCGCCGCAGAGTCAGCAGATATGTTAACCAAGCTCGCAAACGTCGCCGTGATTGCGTTGGAAAATGCACGTTTGTTTGCGCAAGCCGAACGCGTGGCAACTCTTGAGGAGCGACGCCGCGTTGCCGCAGAGATGCACGATGGGCTTGGGCAAACGCTCAGTTATCTCGGCTTGATGACCGATCAGGTTGTCGAATTTCTTTCCGATGGGCAGGAAACTTCTGCGCTTGATCGTTTGCATAAAACTCGCGCAACGATCAGCAAAGCCACAAGCGATGTGCGCCGCGCGATCAATAAGTTGATGGATGATACACCTGTAGCGAAGGATTTATGCACACGC
This sequence comes from Candidatus Defluviilinea proxima, assembly GCA_016721115.1. Lineage (NCBI taxonomy): Bacteria > Bacillati > Chloroflexota > Anaerolineae > Anaerolineales > Candidatus Villigracilaceae > Candidatus Defluviilinea > Candidatus Defluviilinea proxima. The sequence continues at coordinate 38,019 of JADKIW010000001.1, read as the reverse complement.
GTGCATGACACACTGGACGAAATCGCCTCACAACATGACTTGGAATCGGTCTGGCGTTCTGACACAGACTCTGCGCCTGATTGCTCTCCGCAAATCGCCGAGCAGGTTTACAACATCACGCGTGAGGCGTTGATCAATGCGGCGCGACATGCACATGCAAAACAAATCAGCGTGCATGTGGGGCGCAGCGATGAAAATTATTTCGTGACCGTTGAAGATGATGGAAATGGATTCGATACATCCCAACCCGCGCCCAGTGGACATTTCGGTTTGCAGATCATGCAGGCGCGCGCAAAACATATTGGCGGGACAGTTGAACTTCAATCCATGCCTGGAAGCGGAACGCGCGTCACATTAATGTGGTCTGTGGAGGAAAGAGATTAAGATGGAACGAGTCCGTGTATTACTGGCTGACGACCACGCCCTCTTTCGTGAGGGGTTGGCAGGCATCATCAACAACCAACCTGATATGCAAGTGGTGGGTGAAGCCAATGATGGATTGGAAGCCTTTGTCAAAGCGCAGGAATTAAAACCTGACCTGATCTTAATGGACGTGCAAATGCCGGGCATGGATGGCATTGAAGCGGTGCGGCAAATTAAACAGATTCTGCCTGAGACGATCATTGTCATGTTGACCGTCCGTGGGGATGACAACATGCTCTTCGAAGCGATTAAGAATGGCGCTCAAGGTTATCTGTTGAAAGATATTCAATCACAATATATGCTGGAGATGTTGCGCGGCGCATTACGCGGAGAAGCCGCCATATCGCCAAGTCTTGCGGGACGCGTCCTCTCGGAATTTCGGCGGTTGAGCAAAGGCAGCGTGTCTGAGAAAGAAGATGACAGCGGGCTGACCGAGCGGGAACAGCAGGTATTAGTAGAAGCATCCAAAGGCGCAACGGATAAAGAGATCGCCACCACGTTGAACATCAGCCTGAATACGGTCAAGACACACATACGCAATATCCTGTCGAAGTTACACGTGTCCACACGGCGTGAGGCGACGAGGGCGGCGCAAGCCAAGGGTATTTTGTAAAGCAGAGTAACAATTCAGCATGTCGTTGCGAGGCGGGCTTTTGTTCTTCCCGCCGAAGCAATCTCTTATTACGAGGAGACTGCTTCGGCAAAACCAAGAGCGCCTCGCAGCGACATGATCTGTGGCTGAGTAGTTAATACCAGAAGAACTAATTCTTTTTGAAAAAGAGTGATTTGATAATCACTCTTTTTTCATTCCAATTGCGGGATGGGGGAGGATGGGATTGCACCGTGATTCCAATTAACCTTGGGGCAGACTTTGTTCTATTTATCACATACGACCATGTCAAAGCATAGAGTTCTGTTGATCTGCTCTACGAACCTCTTCGGCGAAAGCCTGGAGATGATTTTGCGCACAGAAAAAGATATTGAGCTGATCGGTTCATGGAAATTAGGCGACCCGAATATTTGTGAGCGATTGCTGGAAGCGAAGCCGTCCGTCGTTGTTATTGCGGATGAGAACTTGCAGAGCGAGACCGCGGATGAATTGACCAGATCCATTATCGAGCAATACTCGGAACTTTCTGTGATCCGCACGGGGCTGAGCGAGAACGTCTTTCGAATCGTTTCCACGCACACATTGCCCGCCCGCGGCGACAATCTGCTTGAAACCATTCGCAACAGTGCCAACCGCACACAGGAAGCGAACGGATCTAAATCCAAAAACAGTTAGCCAGGAGTTTGCATAACCCATGATAAACAGAAACGGCAAATTGAAAGAACGAATACCTCTCTTGTCCATTGTGTTTCTTCTATTCTTGCTCGTTGGGTGCGGAGCCGCGCCTGAGCAAGAGATAGCCCAACCTGCTTCCGCCGAAGCCATTGCGGCTGGGGATGTTGAAAACGGACGGAAGTTATTTATGGGCTATGCCCACTTCGAGCATGAAGGTCCACCCTGCATGGGATGTCATAGCGTGGGCGATAACGGAATCCTTGGCGGCGGGGCGCTAGGACCCAACCTGACCGACGTATCCACAGAGCGCAGTGATGAGGAAATCGTTGGCGTTCTCTCGAATACGGGATCGGTCATCTCGCCAGTGATGAAACCTATATATGAAACTGATCCCCTCACAGAAGGGGAGCAAGCCGACTTGCTCGCTTTCATGAAATCATCCGTTGGGCAACCCGAAGCGGACAAGGAACTGTTGGTGTTCGGCATCAGCATTCTTGGCACGATTGGCGCCGCTATCGTACTTGGGTTTATCTATCGCAACCGTTTACGGAGAGTCCGTGCGGCGTTGGTCAAGCAAGCCGAAGCGGAAATCAGGAAGTAGAAAGCAAGACTTGCGCAGAACCACTGACCACAGACCGTGGTCAAAAAACAGAGTTTTGCCAAGCCTTATAAAGGAACCCCATCGGGTTTTCAAGGAGACATTATGAACTGGATTGAAGAGATTTCAAACCCGCAAGCCCGCCAGTGGGAAGAGTTTTATCGCAATCGCTGGCAACACGATAAAGTGGTACGAAGCACGCATGGCGTTAACTGTACAGGCAGTTGTTCGTGGATGATCTACGTCAAAGACGGCATTGTTACCTGGGAATTGCAGGCGTTGGATTACCCCACTCTGCAACCTGGATTGCCGCCTTACGAGCCACGCGGTTGCCAACGAGGCATTTCCTTCTCCTGGTATCAGTACAGCCCGATCAGAGTCAAGTATCCGTACATGCGCGGCGTGTTGATGGATTTGTGGCGCAAAGCTAAAGAGGAGCACAAAGACCCTGTCGAAGCGTGGACAGCTGTCATTGAGAATGAAGCGGGGCGTAAGGCTTTTCATCAGGCGCGCGGCAAGGGTGGGTTCCGTCGCACCAGTTGGGAAGAAGTGACGGAGGTCATCGCCGCGTCTACGATGTATACGATCAAGAAATATGGACCCGACCGCATCATCGGATTCTCGCCGATCCCAGCCATGTCGATGTTGAGTTATGCGGGCGGAAGCCGCTTCATGCAAATGTTGGGAGCGGTGAGCATGAGTTTTTATGATTGGTACAGCGACCTGCCGCCAGCCAGCCCCGAAGTGTGGGGCGAGCAAACGGATGTGGCAGAAAGCGCCGACTGGTTCAACTCGAAGTTCATCGCTTCGGTCGGTTCGAACATGAGCATGACGCGCACACCCGATGTGCATTTCGCCGCTGAGGCGCGTCACAACGGGACGAAGCTGGTGGTCTTTGCGCCCGATTTCAATCAGGTTGCCAAGTATGCCGATTGGTGGGTTCCTGTCAACGCAGGGCAGGATGGCGCATTTTGGATGGCGGTCAATCACGTCATCATGAATGAATTCCATTATCAGAACCCGACACCTTACTTTTTAGATTATCTGCGTCAATACTCCGATGCGCCTTTCCTTGTGGAACTCAATGAAGCGGATGGAAAGTATGTACCAGGCAGAATGATCCGCGCTGGACATGTGGAACGCACGCGTGACGTGGAAAACGGCGAATGGAAATTTTTGGTCTGGGATGAAATTAGCAATGAGCCGCGTATGCCGCAGGGCAGTCTCGGCTTCCGCTGGCAGAAGCAGAAAGGTCAATGGAACCTCGAGCCGAAAGACGGTCTGGATGGAAGTGAGATTCGCTCACAGCTCACGTTCTTTGGCGAATCCAGCGATCAGCTCTCCGTATCGTTTGCTGAATTTGGTGAGGGCAAATCTTTTCAGCGCAACATTCCAGTTCGATATATTGAAACTGTAAATGGCAAAGTTGCTGTTGCGACCATCTATGATTTATTGATGGCGCAATATGGTGTGGGTCGCGGACTTGAGGGTGATTATCCCGCTGATTATGACGATGAGAATCTTTCGTACACGCCTGCCTGGCAGGAACGCTACACAGGCATTGACCGACAGACGGTGATTCAATTTGCACGCGAGTGGGCGACGACCGCCGTCAAGACCGAAGGCAAGTGCATGGTCATCATCGGAGCGGGCGTCAATCACTGGTATCACAACAATTTAATTTATCGCGCCTGCATCGGCACGTTGATGTTGACGGGTTGTGTGGGACGCAACGGCGGCGGGTTGAATCATTATGTGGGTCAGGAAAAATTGGCTCCGATGGCGCCGTGGGCTTCGATTGCTTTTGCGTTGGATTGGCAGAAGCCGCCGCGCCAAATGAACTCGCCTTCCTTCCATTACATCAACAGTGATCAATGGCGATATGAGCGCACCTATACGGAACCTCAACCTGTTTCCCGTCCTGACAGCGAACACAACCGAGACATGACTCAGGAACACACGCTCGACGCAAATATCCGCGCGGTGCGGATGGGTTGGTTGCCGTCGTATCCGCAGTTCAATATCAGCTCGCTGGAAATTGTCAGAAAAGCGGAGCAGGCTGGGGCGAAATCGGATGCGGAAATTCGTCAATGGGTGGTTGATCAACTTAAGTCAGGCGAATTGAAATTCGCCGTGCAAGATCCTGATGCTCCCGAAAATTGGCCTCGTCTGTGGTTCATCTGGCGCGGCAATGCGTTGAACGCCAGCGCGAAGGGACAGGAATATTTCTTCAAGCATTATCTCGGCACACATCATCAGATCATTTCGGAAGAAGTGGACAAGAGCCACTTCCATGAAGTGACATATCGAGATGAAGCGCCCGAAGGCAAGTTTGACCTGGTGGTGGATATCAACTTCCGCATGGATACTTCGGCGCTGTATTCGGATATCGTTTTGCCGACGGCGAGTTGGTATGAAAAAGATGATTTGAACAGCACCGACATGCACTCGTTCATTCATCCGCTTGCCGCCGCTGTGCCGCCTTCATGGGAATCAAAAAGCGATTGGGACATTTTCAAAATATTGGCAGAAAAATTCAGCGAACTGGCGCCGACACATTTCCCCGAACCCGTGCGTGATCTGGTTGCGATGCCGCTTCAACATGACACGCCCGCCGAGATGGCGCAGACACATATCCGTGATTGGGCGCGAGGCGAGTGCGAAGCCATCCCTGGCGTGACCATGCCGAACTTTGTGGTGACCGAGCGTGATTATGTTAACTTGGGCAAGCGTTTCGTTTCGCTTGGACCCAAGGTGCAGAAGGAAGGGCTTGCCGTCCACGGCATTCACATGGAAGTGGGCGACTTGTATCAGCAATTGCTGGATAGCAAACCGACCGTCACATGGAATGGTCAGACGTATCCTTCGTTGGAAGTTGCGCGCGATGCGGCGAACATCATTTTGCATCTCGCTCCCGAAACGAATGGGGAAGTGGCGTATCGTGCCTTCCAGGCGGAAGAAGAACGCATGGGACTCAAATTGACTGATCTCGCGGAACCAACTCGCGCCTCACGCGTGACCTTCAATGATTTGACTCAACAACCGAAACGTCTGCTTAACAGTCCCATCTGGACGGGCATCATGACGGATGGACGTCCCTACTCCGCGTACACCCTCAATGTGGAACGGCTCGTCCCGTGGCGCACATTGACTGGACGTCAACATTTTTATCTCGATCACGAAGGTTATCTGGCGTATGGCGAACATCTACCGACTTACAAGCCGCGCCCCGATCCATTGGCATTTGGTGACTTGGACAAGAGTCACAGCGAAGGCAAGACCATCCAATTGAATTACCTGACGCCTCATGCCAAGTGGCACATCCATTCCAACTACTTTGATAACGACCGCATGTTGACTCTCTCGCGCGGACTCGAACCGCTCTGGCTCAGCGAGAAGGATGCCAAAGCAATCGGTGTCGTAGATAACGATTGGGTCGAAGCCTATAACGATCACGGCGTCACGGTGACGCGTGCCATCGTCAGCGCGCGCATCCCATCGGGTATCTGCATCCTTTATCACGCCCCCGAACGGACAGTGAGTATGCCCAAATCGCCGATGCGCGGCAACAAACGCGCAGGCGGACATAACAGTCCCACGCGCGTTCACCTCAAGCCATCGTTGATGGTCGGTGGTTACGGACAGTTCACCTACGCATTCAACTACTGGGGTCCAACTGGTGTCAACCGCGACACGTTTATATTGGTGCGCAAGTTGCCAGGGAAACCTGAGTTTTAACGGCGTGAAATTAGCCATTGCGGGTTTATTCGAGAGTATAGCCAAAGATTAGTAGGTTTGCCAACATGAAAAGACACAACGTTATGAGCATTATCAAGAAAAATCCTTTGTTTCTGACTGTTTTATTGATGGCGATGATCAGCCTGGCTTGCCAGACTTTTACGCCTGGCAGTCCGCCTGCAGAAACAGAATCACCGAAGGAAACATCGATTTCTGCGCAAACGGTTCCAGTTCCAACAGCAACCTCTTTGCCGCCCACACTGGCGATCGAAATTCCTGAGTATCCTGATTTTCCCAAAGTGGAGTTGCTTCCTGGTGATATTTTCCAAACATCGGCTACATTTCCACACAATATGAGCATAGAGACAACGATCCTGCGTCCATATGGTGGGGGACGCGGACCCTGTATCAAAAACCCAGACTTGCCCGCGATTACAGGCGTTTACCTCGAATATCCCGTGTTGTTCCTGTGTGAGGCAGGTGAATCGAACGAAGCCAAAGCAATCGACATTACTCTTGGAAAGCCAGATGGAAGCGCCGATACATTCGTTCAGCAAGTTGTTCCAGGCGAACGTTATTGTCTGGATTCGCTCCAAACATTATCGCCAGGAAAATACGCTTTCGACATTTCAAGTAGCAGCTATACAGCTACTGGTGAATTTAATATTAACAACGCCCCCCGAGTTTTTGTTGGCGGCGGCGGAGTCTATAGGGATTTTGAGGCGATGTGTGCAACATCACTAGCAAAAGGCGATGATGTGCAAATCTTTTTTGCTGGCTTTGCTCCATCTCAGATTGTAGAGGTTTTGTTCTACACTTCGCTAGGCTGGGGAATTGATGATTATCACTATCAAACTTCCTGGACTGTAGAAATGGACGAGAAAGGATACTTGATGCAATATGTTCCCGCAGCAAGTTTTCCAGAAGGAACAGAGTTCGTCTTTGTTGTCAGCATTTCGAATCCTGCTCCTGACGCCATACCAATGATGACATTATCCCCAAACCCCCAATGGGTATATACAGCCATGTTGCTTCCTAAACAACCGTAGAAAATAGCGCATGAAATATTCATACCAAAATAGGACATAACATTATGAAAATTCGATCACAAGTTTCAATGGTATTCCATCTCGATAAATGTATCGGCTGTCACACATGCAGTGTCGCCTGTAAAAACATCTGGACCGACCGTCAAGGTGCGGAGTATATGTGGTGGAACAATGTGGAGACAAAGCCAGGCGTCGGTTTCCCCACGCAATGGGAAGACCAGGAAAAATATCACGGCGGCTGGGAACTTGAGGACAAGCCCAAGGACCCCACCCTGAAATTAAAACTCCAAAACCGTTTGCAGACATTCGGCAATTTGTTTTCCAACCCCGCCATGCCCACGATGGATGATTACTACGAACCGTGGACGTACAACTACAGCGACCTGTTCAATTCCCCGCTCGGCGATGACCAGCCGACGGCGCGTCCCATCTCGCGTATTGACGGCAAGCCCATCGATATCGAATCAGGTCCCAACTGGGATGACGACCTCGGCGGTTCGAATATTTACGCGGTCAATGACCCACTACTCAAAAACATGAGCGCGGAGGAAAAACAACGCCTCTTTTCCATCGAACAACTCTTTTACTTTTATATGCCGCGCATCTGCAACCACTGTTTGAATGCGGCTTGTGGCGCGGCGTGTCCATCGGGTGCGATCTATAAACGCGCCGAAGATGGCGTGGTGCTGATCAATCAAGACAAGTGTCGCGGCTGGCGTATGTGCGTCTCGGCTTGCCCTTATAAAAAGACCTACTACAACTGGTCCACTGGCAAATCTGAAAAATGTATTCTGTGCTACCCGCGCCTCGAAACGGGACAAGCCCCCGCCTGTTTCCATTCGTGCGTCGGACGTATCCGTTATCTGGGTGTCTTGCTGTATGACGCAGACCAGATTACCGATGCCCTTAAAGTGCCTGATGAGCAACTCGTCCAGCGTCAGCGGGAGATGATCCTCGATCCTCACGACCCGAAAGTTGTTGCCGCCGCAAAAGAAAGCGGCATACCCGACGGTGTGATCACCGCCGCTCAAAACTCACCCGTGTATCGTTACGTCAAAGAATGGGAACTGGCTCTGCCGCTTCATCCCGAATACCGCACGCTCCCCATGTTGTTCTATGTGCCTCCGCTTCTGCCCGTCCTCAATGCGACTCAGGAAAACGGCACCCAGCGCGTGGAAACCGATCTGTTCAGTTCACTGGAGAATGCCCGCGTGCCTGTCCGCTACATGTCGCGCACGTTGGCGGCAGGGAATGACGAACTGGTCATCAAGTCCTATCAGAAAATGATCGCTGTCCGTCTCTACAAACGCGCTGAAACTGTCGGCGATGTGACGACCGAACAAGCCGCCGCCGCGCTCGCTAAAGCGGGCATGACCGCCGAAGAAGCGGAAGCCATCTATCGCCTGACATCCCTGCCCACGTATCAGGAACGGTTTGTCATCCCGCCCTACAGCCGTGAAGGCGACATCGAAGAGACGCACGATCCGCAACAACGCAAGGCAGAGACTGGCTTCGGTAAACGCCAGGGTCCGCAGAGAGGTTTGTAAGCCATGTCTAAAGATTCAACCTCCTTGTTATTTGACTCGTTCGCCGCGCTGTTGGAATATCCTGCCTCCGAAATGACAGAGCAGGCAGGACGATTGCTCGAACAACTAACGCCGCTTTCCCCCGAATCCGCTGAGGCGTTGGAAAAATTCGTTCGCAAGCTCGACCAACTGTCCCTGGAAAAGATGCGGGAACTGTTCACCACCACGTTCGACATGCAACCCGTCTGCTATCCCTATCTTGGGTATCAGTTGTTTGGCGAAAGTTATAAACGCGGAGCCTTCATGGCGCAGTTGAACGAAGCCTATCACGGCGTCGGCTACTCCGCTGTGCAGGAATTGCCAGACAACCTGGCGGTTGTCCTGCGTTTTATTGGATTAGATGCAACCAACCGACAGGACGAGTTCTGTCAGGCGTTGATCAACGATGGCATCATGCCCGCGCTGGAAAAAATGTTGAAAGTCTTCGGTGAGGAATCCGAGAACCCATACTTTGGGCTTCTCTCGGCGCTTCAACTGTTTCTTGTCCGCACCCCTGAAAAGGAATTGAGTCATGACTGATATTCTACTTTTTGTCGTATTCCCTTATGTGGCGCTTGCCATCGGGATCGTCGGGACGATCTATCGTTACCTGACCAATCAATATTCATTCACGAGCCTGTCTTCACAGTTCCTCGAAAACGACTTGCAGTTTTGGGGCTCCACACTCTGGCACTACGGCATCCTTCCGACCACGTTCATCCACCTGGCAGGCTTTGCCATTCCAAAAGTGATGGCGGCTTTGCACAGCACACCCGAATTGCTTTATCTCTCCGAACTGGCTGGCAAAGTTTTAGGCATCATGGCTTTGGTCGGCGCAGGCATCATGCTCTATCGGCGGCTTACCAATTCCAAAATTCGAGCTGTCACCACGCCCGTGGACTGGATCATCTTGAGCTTGTTGTTCGGGCAGGTCTTCTTTGGACTCGTGCTTGCCTTTGCCTATCGCTGGGGCGCGACGTGGTTTCTGCATACCGCCACACCCTGGATGAACTCGCTGGCTTTTTTCCAACCTGCACCGCAATATGTCACAGCCATGCCGCTTGCGCATAAATTCCATTTCCTCACGGGCTTCCTGTTATTCGCGCTGATGCCGTTCAGCAGACTGGTGCATATCGCAACCTTCCCGCTCTCATATCTGTGGCGGCGCTTCCAACTCGTCATCTGGACTCGGCGGAAAGCCAGTTCGTAACTTACTACTTCACGGAGACAAACAAAAATGGATAATACCTGGCTTACCAAATGGGAACCTGAAAACCCCGAGTTCTGGAAAGAGACAGGCAGTAAGATCGCCTGGCGCACGTTGACCATCACAACGCTTGCATTGACCTTATCCTTCGCATCATGGTTCATGATGAGCGGCATCGTCGTGCGTATGCCACAGATCGGATTCAAATTCAGCACGATGCAATTATTCTGGCTGGCGGCAATGCCTGGTCTGGCTGGCGGCACGCTCCGCATCCTGCATACGTTCCTCATCCCAGTATATGGTTCGCGACATGTCATCACCATCACCACATTCCTGAAATTAATTCCCTGCGTCGGTATCGGTCTCGCAGTGATGAATCCGAATACGCCGTTCTGGTTGTTCATGGTGCTGGCGTTTTCAGCGGGCTTCGGCGGTGGTGACTTTTCCTCCTACATGCCCAGCACACGCTTCTTCTTCCCGAAAAAATTACAAGGTACTGCGCTCGGCATTCAAGCGGGCATCGGCAACTTCGGCGTCAGCCTCACCCAATTCCTCACCCCGTGGATCATCGGCTTTGCGGCTGTCGGCACATTGGCAGGCGGCTCACAAACCATGACCGTCAAAGACGCGACCAAGTCCGTCTGGCTTCAGAACGCCGCTTTCATCTATGTGCCCTTCCTCATCATCATGGGCGTTCTGGCATGGATGTATTTGAAGAGTGTGCCCATCAAAGCCTCTTTCAAAGAACAGATGGATATCTTCGGGATGAAGCACACGTGGTTTTGCACGATCACCTATGTGATGACCTTCGGTTCTTTCTCAGGTTTGTCTGCTGCTTTTCCCCTGTTGATTAAATCACTCTATGGGTCTTTTGAAGGCGCACCCGACCCATTGAAATACGCATTCCTCGGTCCGTTGATCGGTTCACTGGCTCGCATTGTGTTTGGTCCCGTTGCTGACAAATACGGCGGCGCCATTCTGACACACATCACAGGCATCGCCTTGATTATCGGCACACTGGCGATGGCGTTCCTCGGTTTGTTTACACCGACCTCATTGGATCAGTTCACGCTCTTCGTCGCCTTCATGTTGTTCCTGTTCCTCTTCACAGGCATCGGCAACGCCGCCACCTTCAGACAATATCCCATCATCTTCGCTGACTCACCCCGTCAAAGCGCAGGCGTCATCGGCTGGACAGCGGCAATTGCGGCGTATGGACCGTTCATCTTCTCCACGCTGATCGGTTCTTCGATCACGAACACAGGTTCTCCATTGCCATTTTTCTACGGCACCGTAGTTTTCTTCGTCATCGCCACCGCCATCAACTGGTGGTACTACACTCGCAAAGGTTGTGAAAAACCATCCTAATTGATTGCGGACTCCTGAAGTTCTACTTCAGGAAACACCGAAAGTAGAACTTTCGGATTCCCATTCATTTTTGAAAGAGACATATATTAATGACCGCAGAAAATATAAATCAAAAAAATAAATCCAGCGTCCTGATGCTTTCCACCATCGGCTTTACATTGATGTTCGCCGTCTGGTTGATGTTCGGCGTATTGGGAATTCCGATCCGCAAGGAATTTGGGTTGACCGACGTACAGTTAAGCTGGCTCGCCGCCATTGCTATTTTGAACGGCTCGTTATGGCGTCTGCTGTTTGGCATTCTGGCTGACCGTTTTGGCGGACGGATCGTCTTCACGTTGTTGGTATTGGCGACCATTGTTCCATCCTACATGGTCAGTCAAGCCAACACGTACACCGAGTTGATGATCTGGGCGTTCTTCGTTGGGATGGCAGGCAACGCTTTCTCGATTGGCATTTCATGGAACTCAGCCTGGTTTCCACGCACGCAACAAGGATTTGCACTGGGAGTCTTCGGCGCGGGAAATGTTGGGGCATCTGTGACGAAGCTGATCGGTCCCGCGTTGATTGCCGCAGTTCCAGCAGTCGGCTTGGCAGGCGGATTCATCCCAGGCGGTTGGCGCTTCGTCCCGTTTATGTATTGCATCCTATTGAGCATCACTGCCGTTGCCATCTGGGTCTTCACGCCGAAACAGGATATCAAACCTGGCGCAGATCGCCCGATGAAAGAAATGCTTAAGCCGTTGAAGTACGTTCGTGTCTGGCGATTCAGTTTGTATTACGTGGTGGTGTTCGGCGCATACGTTGCGCTTTCGGTCTGGCTCCCCAAATATTATGTGGACGTATACGGATTGGAATTGAAACACGCCGCATTGTTGACTGCGTTGTTCATTTTCCCCGCAAGCCTCTTGCGACCATTGGGCGGCTATCTCTCCGATAAATTTGGCGCACGCCGCATGATGTACTGGGTCTTCGGTGTGATGTTGGTGGCTTGCTTCTTCCTCTCATTGCCCAGCGCGAAAATTGTTCTCGATGTTCCAACCAGTGTTGATCCCAGCGGTCAACGTGAAGCGTTTGCATTTTCAATGAACGTTGCTTGGTTCACCTTTTGGGTGTTCATCGTCGGCATCTGCATGGGCGTTGGCAAAGCCGCCGTGTACAAATATATCCCCGAATATTTTCCGAAAGATGTCGGCGCAGTCGGTGGGTTGGTCGGCATGTTGGGCGCGCTCGGTGGGTTCTTCCTGCCGCCCATGTTCGCCGCTTTTCAAAAATGGACGTTCATTCCTCAATCCACATTCTTCCTCATGTTCGTGATCACCGCCGTCAGCTTTGGCTGGTTGCACATCACGGTGATGAGTCTCCTGCAAAAGGCTTCGCCTACATTGGAACACCAACTGGATTTCCATGATGCCGCATCTGACCCCGCCTGAGCAGTTAATTGAATAGGTGAATTGTGGAAATTTCCCCGATTTCTATACCCGAACTTGACGACCTGCTGACTCTCAGCGCGACTCATCATCACAAAATTTGTCCTCGACAAGTACTCGGCGTTCGTATCGGACTTTTGGCTGGGCGCCTGCTCGAGATTCCTTTGCCTCAATCTGACAAACGTCTCCTAGCCATCTCTGAAACAGACGGCTGTTTGGTAGACGGAATCTCCGCCGCGACAGGCTGTTACGTTGGCAGGCGCACCCTGCGCATTGAAGATTATGGCAAGACCGCTGTCACATTTATTGACACGCTCACTGAACAAGCTATCCGAGTTGTGCCACGAGTAAGCGCCCGCGAACAAGCATGGGAATATGCCCCGTCTGCTCGCAATAAGTGGGAAGCACAGCTCATCGGTTATAAATACATCCCCGATGAATTGCTGTTTCACTGGCAATGGGTGCAGTTGACTATTCCCGTGAAGCAAATCATCGGTCAGGCGGGGAAGCGTGCAATGTGTGAAGTCTGTGGTGAGGAGATCATCAATCAGCGGGAAGTGATGCACGAAGGAACTACATTATGCCGGTCTTGTGCTGGACATTCATATTTTTTAACAAGCATCAAGTGAAATTGCCATCGAAAAGCTCTCCCAATCGACGCTCATGACAGAGAACAGGAAAATCTGTGTTTGTTCCAGCGCAAAGACGGGGGTACGATCTCCTGATAGGATTGATTTATAAAGATGCAATTTTCCGTTCATTCATCAAGTGAACGAACGGAAAATTGACGTCAAATCACAAACCAATTGAAACAGGAGCATTATGATGAGCGATTTACAATCCACCACAAATACACCCAGGACGACTGTTGACGTGCGTACGCTTGCACCCATGTATCGTCACCAACGCATTTTCGAAACATTTGAATCGTTGCAACCAGGCGAGAACTTCCTACTCGTCAACGATCATGACCCCAAACCACTGTATTATCAATTCCAGGCGGAACGCGCGGATCAGTTCACGTGGGATTATGCGGAGAAAGGTCCAGAAGTGTGGAGCGTCCTTATTGGGAAAACCAAGTAGCTGATAGATCAACCTGATTGCTTCAAGATCGGATATGAGTTGCCTTCATCCATTGGGCAACTCATATCCGATTGAGCAATGGCATGGTTATATTCCTTTCCGCACCTGAATAAACATCAGCGCCAGAATGGCAATCCAGATGACCAACCGAAATATCATGGCGGCGAGACTTTGGTATGCAACTGTGTTGCGAAAGGCAGTGAAGAGAATCAACAGCACAATCGCATGGATGCTAAAGGTTGCAATGGATGTGATCATTGCGTAACGGTGATTTATCCAAATCAAAACGGCGGGGATGAGAGCGAGAATGCCCATTATGAAATTGTATACAGGAAGCCACGTGAGAACGGAATAGCCAGGGTTCCAGCCCTGCATTGCTTTTCCGCCCGCGACGATGGACATGATACCGATGATAAAAGCGAGAATGGATGCGATTTGATTCAGTGGCATGTTCATTGGGCTATTCCTTTAAGTCTCAGTAGACTTTTTATTTGTCGTTGCCACTTGCAGAATATCAAGAAATTCTGCAAGTGGCACACGATGGATGCGCGCCGCCCATTCGACTGTGACTGCTTTTGCGGCAAGCATTCTCAGGGAATAGCGCCCCACACGCTTGATGCCAAATACTTCCATCACATCGGCGATGTCGCCGTATTCTTCAAGGATGGCGGATACACGCGTATCTTTTGTGATTTCCATGATTACGATGCTTCGATCTTTTGCAAACCCGTCCGCGCGATTTCAACGAGTTCTTTTAATGGATGGATCAAGGCGATGGCGAACAACGCGAATCCGATTCCATACAATACGCCTCTGGCTGGGACGATGAAGATGCTTGCCCACACAAACAGACTCCCCGCTGTGGCAGATGCGAGACTCAACCAACTTCCGCCGAGTTGCGGAGTCTCATCCTTGAGGAAGAATCGGCGGGCAATGTACGGGATGAGGGCAATGCCAAATTGCAGTACCCAGCCATAAATTAAGGCTTGAGGCGCTGTTTGTTCAATCGGCGCGCCTTCAACGATTCCAAGCATGATAAACGGAGCCATCCCGATCGGGGCGATAATCCACATATATGAAGAGACCAAATGCCATGCGCCTGCGCTGTTCAACTTGCCGCTTTGTTTGAAGGCTTTGATCAGCAAGACCACCATCCAGATCGTTGAACTCAAATGCAAGACCAAACCTGAAACGGTGGGAGGTAGACTGCCGCCAAGCCACGGTCCGAGTACAAGACCGAATGCGCCGAGAGTCATGCCCCAATAAATAAGTGAAACATTTTTTGTTGAGCTGAGTTGGCGACCCGTGATCATCGGAACAAAATCCACAAGCAGACCTGCAAAAACCAGCGACATGAATCCCCACGAGTTGGCGTGGATGTGCGCTTCGAGCGGAACTTTGATGTAGAGCGCTTCGCTCCAGTTGAGCCATAGACCCGTGCCGATGATGATGCCCACGAGCAGATAGAACACGCCCGTGATGTAAAACTTGAGGCTTTCAGGTGCATCGCCGCCGCGCACATTCCATAATTGAATGAACAGTAATGTAGCGGAGATGAAAATAAGCGTGCCGCCCGCGAAGATCATGGGTTGGTTCACGCCAGCGAAGCCAGCCACGAGAACAATGAAGCCGACGTTAAGGGTCAGCCAGATGTCCCAACGCATGGCGGGCTTTGGTTTTTTGGAGAGTGAAGCGATGAGCAGGGGGAGCAAGCCGAAGATCACCTGTGAAAGAATCCCCAGTGTGATGAAATGCACGCGCACCCAGCGCAACGCAGGGAAGGCACCGATCAAGTTCACGCTGACGAGTGACGCATCCGCCGCGATGAACATGGCGACCAATGTGAACAACAAAGTAGTGAGAAGATATGGGATAGGCATTTTATTTTCCTTGTGTAGAACATCCCGAAGGTTTGAGGCTTGAGTCTGGTTGCCATTCAAACCTTCGGGACGATGTTTTTATTTACGGCATCAAGCCTGAAGTTCCGAGTCGATCGTGAATATCTTGAAACGCATCTGCCTGAGTTTGTGTGATGGTGTTTTCATCCACCAGCGCGGCAAGGATCGTCGCTTCGCGCTCGGTGGCGTTCTTGCCGCTATCAATGATTTCAGGATGTTCACTTCGATATTGTTCAACGGCATCGTGGACAAGTTTGAAAGTGTCTGCTTCTTCTTGCGTGACAACTCCCTGATCCACAGCCTGCGCGAGCATCTCAGCTTGGTGCGCGGCTTGCACGGCGGGATCATACGCTTCTCCGCCCATACCGACGGCCGGATTCACCGTCCCTGCGCCAAGTGCGCGCATGTAATTGACCATGTCCCAGCGCGCTTGTTCATCCAAAACTTTCCAGGGAGGCATGGATGTAGCGAAAGGTGTGCCGCCCTCGCTGAGGCGCCAGAACAGATAATCATCCGCCATCATTTGGCTGGTGTGTGCCACTGCCGCGGGAGCAGGAACGAGCGCCGAGCCAGCAGGTCCATCGCCCATGCCGCCGTCACCATGACAACTGGAGCAGTTCGTTGTGTAAAGCGTCGCGCCGCGTTCAAGAGATTCCTCATCAGCAGGGATTGGATTCTTCAAGCCCGCATATTCCGCTGGGATTTCAGCATGGTGGCGCGTCATCATGCCGTCGTTATTCATGCCCATGCCTGGGTTTGTTTCATTACCCTGTGCGCCGCAAGCGGTGATAAGCAGAGTCAGAACTGCGACCAATAAAGTTTGTTTCATCGGTGGGCTATCCTTTTCCATACCACATGCGCGACAATAAATTATCCTTGAGCGCAAGTTGATGATAAAACGCCGCGCCCACATGCAGAAGGATGAGTAGGAACAGCGCGGGCGCGATAAAGCCGTGTAACATGCGCGCCGCAAAGTCAAAGAAGTCTGCGGGCAAGGGCGTGCCCGATCCGAAGAAAACGATGGAGGGAAGTCCTGCTTGCAGGGAAAGGGACATTCCGCTGACCGACATCAAAAAGACCAGCAGGTATAGGGCGTAATGCACGAACTTGCCGAACCCGTCAAGGAAGGCGTTCCCTGTTGATGCGTAGGCGGGACGCGGGACTTTCATCCGTGTTATGAAGCGGACGATGATCACGAGCAGCATAGTAATGCCCAACAACATGTGAATCCGAAGCGGCGCGATTTCGCTTGCGTCGTTCGGAAGGAAACTGGAATATTTACCGAAGATGAACGCCGCGAAGACGAGAGCAACGGTCAGCCAGTGCAATGTGACTTGCAAGGGATGGTAACGCTTAGGTGAATTTCGAGTCATATTATTTCTCCCCTTTCGAACCGAGAAACACCACGCGGGTTTTGGCATTCATGCCGCGCTTTGCACCGCTCGGTACCACCACCGTCACGCCAGGTTTGATGGCAAAGGCTTCATCGTCTACTGTCATCAGCCCCTCGCCTTCGAGAAAGTGATACATTGCCGCCTCGCCAGGATGAACGGGAATTTGTCCGCCCGCTTCCAGCCCCACGACCAGCGCCTTGAACTGCGGCGTGTCGATCAGGAATTGCGGCTTCGGACCTTCTGTCGAAAAGACTGCTTTGGATTTTGTGTCTGTGAAATAGATGTCAGGCATATGGACTCCTTTTTGATATGTCTGACTTTATCCTTTTCCCCCGCTTCCTGTCCCGACTTTTGTCGGGTTTCTGCATTCAATCCTGACACAAAAATGACCTGCCAAATCCTCGGGCAGGTCATTTTTGTGTGTTTTAGGTTCAGCGAGCTTGTCTATTGATTTTAGTGACCGCTCCCAGCCGATGGGGTGCCGAGGAAGATTTCGGGGGCGTCTGGTCCCTCGACGATCAGGTATCCAGCCAACCCACGTTGGAGTCGTGCGAGAGCATGGTCAACAAGAATGTAGTTGCCAGGGACCTCAAGATCGAATTCAACCATGGTTGCGCCGCCGGGTGGAACGATGGTGGTTTGTACGTCGGTGAGAGGCGCGCTTGTGAGCGATGCCTGGTCGTACACTCTATCGAAGATTTCACCGATGACGTGGAATGAGGATGTGAGATTGGGTCCACCCACACCGAAGAAGATGCGCACGGTTTCTCCTACATTTGCTTTGAGCGGTTTCTGTGTAGTGAGCGAGCCTACTGCGCCGTTGAAGACAACATACTCAGGGTCTTCGTCGAGCATTTTGGTGATGTCTGTCGTTTGCTGGCCTTGTTCGCCGAATGCGCCCGTTGTGTAAATGTCGCCTTGCATGACGTAGAACTCGCGGTCAACTGGGGGCAAGCCGCCTTCAGGCTCAACGAGGATGAGGCCATACATGCCGTTCGAGATGTGATGCGCAACCATTGGGGTGGCGCAATGGTAAACGAAGAGTCCGACGTTGAGCGCTTTTGCGGTGAAGACGCTTTCCTGTCCGGGTTGGGTTTGGGTCATGACCGCACCGCCGCCTGGACCTGTAACTGCGTGGAAATCAACAGAGTGATTCATGCTGCTGGAGGTATTGTTGGTCATGTGGACTTCGATGGTGTCACCCAGTCGCACGCGGAAGAAGGGTCCGGGGACTGCGCCGTTGAATGTCCAGTAGGTGAAGGTGGTTCCATCAGCGAGTTGACCTTCCACTTCCACAGCTTCCAGGTCAATGCGGACGGTGGTCGGTTCGCGGATTTCGAGCGGGGCGGGCAGGTCGGTTGGGTCGCGGACAATGTCTGCACCAGTGGTGGGAGCTTGCGCGGCAACGGGGGCGGTTTCAGCTGCTGTGTCACCAGTGCCATATGCACCAGAGGGAAGCCCATCGAGATATTTGACAATTAAATTAATTTCATCAGTTGTCAACGAGTCTTTCAAGGTAGCAGGCATAATGTTGGGAGCACATGCGCCAGTGGGGCATTTGGGCGCAACAAACAAATTGGGATCGAGAATCGATTCATGGATGTATTCCTCGGCAGTGGTCGCCTCACCTGAGTATGAGCCGCTGTCAAAGTATTTTAGAGCAGCAAGATGCACGTTTGAAAGATCAGGCGCGATCACGCCTGCGGCATTGGGGATGCCCGGGATGACATGGCAGCTTCCACATGTACCTTTTTGGAATGCGGCAATCACCTGCGGATCGGCAGAGTTCTGTCCAGAACTTTGTGTAGAACTTTGCGTTGAGGAGCAGAGGCTTCCCTGCCATGCTAACAAGCAAGATGCCCTCATGCCCAATTCGGCATGGTTGGCTACGCTGTCATAATATTCCATTTCTCCGTGGGTATTTGGCACGGTAATGTAACCGATGTTTCTCGCCCTTTTCTTTGACCACTTCTGTGCGGGCTTTGACTTCGGGGAAGGTGATATCATGCTGGCCCATGCCGCCGTTGATCAGAGTCACTGTAATTGTTTCGCCAGGGCCGGCGCTTAGAGTGGGATTTGCGATGCCGTTAATCTCATCGCTGACGCCTAGAAAGATCAGGTTACCGTCTCTTATTTCAGTGGTGAGTACATATTCCTTGCTTGTAAGCTGGGAGTCTGTACTTGCACAGGCTGCAATGAAAGCTGTCAATACGACGGTCAATAGTAGAAATTTCGTGAATGATTTCATTTTGCTCTCCATACTAATATTTTTGAATGGCGATTTTGGCGAGTTCTTCGAGAAATAACTTTTCATCAAGTTGATAGATGTTGACGACATCTTTCAACGTGCAAAAGCGCGAAACCACACCCTATGCAGGTGGCATGCCTGCCAATAAAAAACCTGACAGCCTTGGGAGTGGACTTTAGAAAACTTTCCACGCTTATTTCAGAAAGGTCAAAATCATCTTTCATGATGAACAAAGAATATCATTTTTCCCCCGTGCTGTCTTTGCGCTAGCGCAAATAGGGTTTTTGCAGGTTGATTTGCCCCCTTGTGGCGTGCTCTGGGGTAAGAGTTTTTAGACACTCCCAGATGTTCATTGTCTGGCTGAAAATGAAAATTTTAGGGGGTATATGCGTTGCCAGTTGCCAATGGCAAATGCGGTGACTCCAATTGCCTGTAAAATGCGCGCCAGCAATCCCAGCCAGATAAATCCCGCGTAAGGGGCGGCAATGTTGAGCGCAATGCCAAGGTTGACCAGCGCGAACGCCGCCCAACTCCAGCGTTCATCGCCGCGGGGCGTGTTGCTAGTGAGACGCGGCAGAATCCAAAATGCAACGCCCAGCGCCAGTTGAGTTAGCCAGCCTAATATTAGAAATTCGATGTGAATCGGGAGCAGAGCCCAAATGAATGGGGCAAAGGGTACGCCTTTGTTAGCAAGGATCAAACTGCCGAAAGTAAACCCCAGCACAAGATACATCAGCGAAGCGCGGATGAAAATACTACTTAAGCGCGGCATTTACTTCGTCCGAATCCGCTTCCAAACGGCGGCGGCAAATCCCATGCCCGAATACCATTGCAGAATTGCGGCGGCAACAAGCGCCCATGCGCCAAATATTGTGGGCGAAAGGCTTTGAAGCGGTTCGAAGACGACTCGCAGAAGCAACCCCAAATTGAGTGTGCCAAAAACGCTCCAGACCAGCCACTCAGGTCCGCGCGGATGTTCCTTGCTGTACATGGGAAACATCCAGATGGCAACGCCAAAGATCAATTGGGTTAGCCAGCCAAATGTCAACAGGTGCAGGTAGACGGGAAACATCCCCGCCGTGCTCGCGACCTGCTGCCAAATTCCCGCCGCCAAACCCAAAACGAGGGAGACGAGTGCGGCTTTGATAAACCAGCGAGTGATTGTGGGCATTATTCCTTCCCTCCCTTGACGATGGAAAAAACCGTCAGCGCGAGAAAGAGCAGGATAGCCGTTTCATTGAACACCCCGCCCCATTTGCGAATTTCCATTTGATTGGTCAGGTCTCCG
Organism: Candidatus Defluviilinea proxima; assembly: GCA_016721115.1. Taxonomy (NCBI): domain Bacteria; kingdom Bacillati; phylum Chloroflexota; class Anaerolineae; order Anaerolineales; family Candidatus Villigracilaceae; genus Candidatus Defluviilinea; species Candidatus Defluviilinea proxima. The sequence continues at coordinate 17,448 of JADKIW010000001.1, read as the reverse complement.
ACGATGCGTGTGACGAGCGAAAGGTGCAGGAGAATGAGATGGGCGTAGAACACGGGGTAAAACTTGATTTGTGCGCCCAGAATGGCGGGGAAGATAATGGGAGCATGACCGAAGATCATGGCAAACACGAAGCCGACGAAAACCGCGTGCAGGGCGGCATCATAGAGCGGACCCGCGTAGAGCGCTCCATGATACAAAAACATGCCGCCCGCAATTACCAGCCAGAAGTACCCGCCGAAGAGACAGATGGCGATGTAGCGTGTCAACGGGTTGGGGTGGCGGATGTTGCGTGAAGCCAGGTCGTAGCGCAGAAACCAGAATCCAAGCCCTAGCATAGCAGCGCCGCCGAGGCGTGAGCCAGAATTCAAGTCAAAGGTGGCGAGGATCGCCCCAGCCACGAGCGCAGCAGCGACCAGGCTGAAGAGGCGAATCTGCCCAAGGGTTGGTTTCAGCACTCGGCTGAGTTCGAGCCGTTCGCCGCCGATCGTCAGCACGAGAAAGGTCATCCACCAGAAAACGATCTGGAAGATGGGGAATCCCATTATCCACAAAAAATTACCGACCACGAAAGCAAGCGCGCCGACGCCCATGGTGATGGTGTGGATGTGCGGCTCGCGTTTGACCATCACGCCCAGGATCGCCAGTGTGCCGAGGCTGCCGAGTGTGAGCAAGACCGCGCCGACAGGCGGCGCAAATAACAGGCTGACCCAGCCGACCCCAGCGATGATCGGCACGCCGAACATCCACTTTTGGCGGATGGCTACCGCTCGTTCGAGCGGAATCAACACGCCGAGGAATCCAGAGACCATCAATGGTCCGTGCGCGATGGCAAGATTATCGAATGCAGGCAGGGTCCAGCCCATGCGTAATAAGCCCGCCCACATTGCAAAAAGCAGGGCGAGGATGGCAAATGCAAGAAAGGGTAGAAAACGGAGTTGTAATTTCATATTTTGATTTTACCGATTCTGCGGCATCTGTCTTTGCGCTGACGCAAACAGGATCTGTGATGACTATTTTTCCAAGCCGTCTGCAATGCGTACCAGATCATGCGGCTTGATGATCTTGATCTTTTCCCTGCCTGTTTCGATGATTTGTTGCCGCTCCCATTCGCTGAACAGGCGGCTGACTGTGTAAAGCGTTGTGCCAGTCATCTCTGCCACATCCTGCCTTGAGAACGATAGAACGATCCCCGCATCTTTTTCTGACCTGATGCCTGATTGCCCAGCCAGGCGAATCAGCGCGTTAGCCACTCTTTGCTCAACCCGCTCCGTTGCGAGTTCGCGGTATCGCGCCTGCATTTCCTGAATGTAGGAGGTCATCAGGGTCATCATGTCAAACGAAATGTGCGGACTTGTCTCCAGCATTTTGCGCAGGAATCCGCTTTCGATGGCAAGCGCGGAACTATCTTCCAATGCCTGTGCGGTGGCGGGGTAGGTGGCTTCCGCGCGGACAGCGCCCAGCGCGCCAAACATTTGCCACGGGTGGATTGTCCGCAGATTGACCTGCTGTCCATTGGGATTGGATTGCATCAGCTTGATCTGTCCGCTGGTGAGTATGTACAAATATTGCGCGGCTTCGCCTTGAATGAAGAAGAATTCATTTTCTTCAATTGAGCGAATAATGCTGTTTTTCAGAATGAGTTGCAACTCATTTTCTGTTGCGCTTTGAAAAACAACGACTTGTTTTATCTCTTTTGTTGTAATACTCATATTTCTATTTTACTCCGAGAAGTATGAGTATTCATAAGCTGGTAATGTTCCAGGCTATTTTGATCCTGTCATCTTTGCGATGGAACAAAGACGGAGTTTGGCTTTTTCGGTATAGTAGGCATTATCGGAATCGAAAGGGAATCCAATGAAAAAAGTCTTCGTCATCCTGATTATCGTTTTCTTGTTAGCCATCCTGGGCATTTGGGGCTTTCAATACTCTACGCAATATCAATTCCATGGTTCGGTATTGCAGGACCCCAAACTGGCGGCTGAGATCGTTTTGCGTGCAGATTCGGGACCTGTTCGCCTCAGTGATCATCGCGGCAAGATAACCCTGTTGTATTTTGGATACACATCCTGCCCCGATGTCTGCCCCACTTCATTGGCAAACCTAAAACTGACATTGGGTAATTTATCTCCTGAAGAAGCCGCACAGGTACAGGTGATATTTGTCTCTGTTGATCCAAACCGCGATACACCCGAAAAACTTGGTCAGTATGTGCAGTTATTTGCTCCAAGTTTCATTGGGGCAACAGGAACCCGCGAAGAAATTGATCTGATCACCAGCGCCTTTAATATCTACTATAAAATAAATTCTGAATCAAAAGATAACTATTCCGTAGACCATTCGGGTTTCATCACAGTGATTGACCGCAGCGGTTATGTAATCATGAACTGGCAACATGGCACTCCGCCTTCTGAGATGAGCGCAGATTTGCGTTACTTGCTCAAGAACGGTATGCCGATCAGCGCGCAAATTTTGGCGGGGGCAACTTATACGCCAGTGATCTGCGCTGTGACTCTTGCCCCTGCGCATGTTCAAGGTGGCGAATGGCTGTATCAACATCACTGTGCCCAATGTCATGGGGCGGATCTGGCTGGCAACCCCGCATGGCAGACAAATTTGGCAGATGGTTCACATCTCCCACCGCCGCTTGATGGTGGCGGAAAAGCCTGGCAATATTCCGAGCAAGACCTCATGAAAATTATAAAAGAAGGTCGTAACCTGGATAAACCCATTTTCATGCCTGCGTTCAAGAACAGGCTGGCAGATTGGGAGATTAGCTTTATTCTCACCTATATGAAAACGAAATGGGATATTAATCAACTGAATTATCAACACGGATTCATGACCCTCACTCCGCAGGCGACTCCAACCCTCATCGAAACTGGCACAGCAATTCCATAAAATGATGAAATCGAGCGGGATTTACTTACATCATTGCCCGCTTCGTTAATTCCTCACGATTCAAAATACGGATGTGCTGTTTATCCATTTCAATGATTCCCACCTTCGTCAATTCGCGGATGACGCGACTCAATACATCTGGTACAGTGCCGAGGTGCGACGCCATTTCTGTTTGCGTTGTCCAGCGCCGGCGTTCGATCACATCCCCTTCGGCTTGTTCAAGCAAAAGTTTTGCGAACCGTGCTTCCACGGTTCGTAGGGACAAATCCACTGTCAACGCCACAAGGCTGATGAAGCGATCCGCCATGCTTTCCATGATCTGTAACGCTGTGCGTGGATGTGCCAATAAAACATCTTCCAATGCCTGACGCGGCAGTAACCAGATCCCCGATTCCTCCAGCGCAATCGCAGTGGCGGGATTTGCACGCTTGGCGAACACGCCGATTTCATTAAATATTTCACCCGCATCTAGGAAACGCAAGACCTGTTCTCGACCTTCTGGCGAAGTCTTCAATACTTTCAACGAGCCATATTGCATGTAATATAAATTAGTTTCCGTATCCCCTTCCCAGAACACTACTGCATCAGGAGGGAACACTTTCCAGACGGCACTCTTTGACAGAGTGGTAAGAGTCTCGTGATCGAGTCCACGCAGGAATTCAAAGGTTTGCAATCGCTTGAGAAGAATATCGGTTTGCATAATTATGCCTTTGCTCTCAAACTCTTGCAAACAGAATAAACTGTCATCCCAATAAACAGTAAGATTGCAACTTCGTTCAACAGTCCACCCCACATGCGAAGGGTGTGTAAGTTTGCGTAATCAGCAATCACCGCAATGCCAACGATGCGTGCAACAAACCCAAGTGAAAGAGGAACGGGATCGGGAAGCGGTTTGGTTTCATGGTTTCATTATTATAAAAGAAAGCGCCACTTGTGAGACGATCTCACAAGTGGCGCTTTTATCAACAAATAGTCGCTTTTGCCGCCTACGTGCCGCCTACGTTTGCGGGTCGAAATTTACCCGTATTCATGATATATGCCGCGCCGGACAGATCTGATTGCAGTTATGAGGTGAAAATTGGCAACGGCACCTGTCCTATTTCGGCCACATAACAGGCTCTGCAATTGCTAAATTTTAGTTGCTGTGGCTAACAGGTCTTTCCGTTGTGTCGATAGAAGAAGTCTAAAATAAGTACCTACTATCTAAGTTAGGGTGTAATTGATCAAATAGGGGATATGAACCCTTGAGGGCAGGGATACATGGCAGCGATGCTGACTGATTTCTTAGCGACACTTAGGTCCTACCCTTTCATTTTCTTCGGTATATTTGAACCGGCAGGTTTAAATATTTTCATTATTGAGGACATCCAAATGACATGCAGAGCGGTGATTTACATCCGTACCTCTTCAGAAACACAAGGGGCAAATTCCAGCCCAATTGAACAGGAAGCAGATTGCTTGCATCTGGCTCAGGAAAAAGGATTGCAAGTGATTCGTGTTTATCGCGACGTGGAAAAATATCGCGTGGGCAACAAAATGGTCGAGCCATCGGGCAGTCGTTCAGACCGTCCCGGTCTGTTAGCCATGCTCGAAGACGCTGCCAGAGATGAGTTCGATGTCATTCTCGGCTGGCGAGAGGACAGACTGTACCGAGGATTGCGTTCCATGTTGACGGTTTTGGAAACAGTCCAGGACTATAAGATCGAAATTCTGTTGGCAAAAGAAAATTTCGATTCCAAGATCGCTCCTGTCCGTGCCTGGGCAGCCCAGATGGAATTGGACGGAATGAAAGAGCGATTGGGAATGGGGGTCAAAGCACGACTGAAAGCGGGCAAAGCAAACACAGGGCAAGACCGCTACGGGTATATTCGTATCGGTGACAAGATCCATGTTGTTGATGAAGAAGCAGACTGGGTCAGGAAAATCTTTGAATGGTACAACAAGGGTGTTTCACTGTCACAGATCCGTGAAAGACTGATTGCCGGCAACGCTCCACAGAAGGGGAGCAGCACACCGAGGCATATCCACTGGGCTCGCTCCAGCATCCAGGGGATTTTTGAATCTGCGAAAGAGTATGCCTATGGCTACAAGGAACAATCGCGTGGTGGTGAAACTTTTCAAATCCCGGTGGAGCCTATTATCGATATCCCTACCTATGAGTTGTTCAAGGCGCAACGCGAAAGGAATAAAACCAATTCCCCCCAACAAATCCGCCATGACTATCTGCTTTCCGGACATCTAAAGTGCTCATGTAACCTGACCTGGCAAGCAAAAACAGCAACTCACCGTCGCAGCCGAAATGGGGAGTGGATCGAGCGCAAGACTCCCATCGGGACCTATTTCTGCCCGCAGTCGCATAAGGAGTTACGAACCTCAGATTGCCCCAAGTCGATTAGCGCCAAACAAGCCGAAGCCCAAATCTGGGAGAAGGTAAGCGAATTTATTACCAACCCAGCTTACCTTCTGGCTGAAGCGGAGGCTAAAGTTTCCCGATTGCAGAAAGACTACGAACAAATGCAGCGAGAGGAAATACGTCTGCATAAAGAACTCAAAAGGCTAAACGATGAACGTCAGGAATTCATCACCAAAGCTTGCAAAGAACGAATGCCTGATGAAGAGCTCACTCCCCAGATGAACGCACTGTATGAGAAGGAACGAGGAGTGCAACGTAGGCTGACAACCATTGAGCGAACGAAGGACGATTTTACAAAACTTGACTTGGAAGAACAGATAAAGAAATATGTAGCCGAATTGCAGTCAGAGATGGTTGAGCTGATTCATGCCGATCCTCAAGCCCAGGAGGAGAGACATCAGGTGTTTATGTTGAAGAAGCGAATCTTGGACACAGTTTTGAAGGAAGCACGAGTTGATCAAAACCGACAGGTACATATAAAGTTTCGTTCAGACTTTACGACCCGCACAAATTGATCTTGCCCTCAATAAGCTAATTCAGAAAATAACAACAAGGCGACTCAAAATCGAGTCGCCTTGTTGTTATTAAGACTGGCTCCCCGACTATGAAAAACCGGGGAGCGGGGTATGATAGTTTATGAGGTAGAAATCGAATACCCGTAAACAAGTATTCCGCAATATAGAGAAATTTAATCTTGTTTTTGAAGTTTCATCCCGTATATGGGGGTCAGGCTGTGGTATGTAGTGAAGTAGGACGAAACTTATACCCGTATACCAGATATGTACCCCGCCGGACAGATCCGATTGCGGTTGTGAGGCGGAAAATTGGCAGTTTTGACTTCAACTGATCCAATTTTAGTAGGATTGATGCCCTGGTGTCGCTACCCTGTCGTCAAGGAAGGAGTCGTTGTAGGCAGGGTAGTGACTGCTTCCTTGTTGACGGGATGTACTTAATCCAGCGGTTTGTGCTGTGCAAGCCATACCAAGCTTTCTCTTCTTGCCTCATCCGGAATAAACTTTGAGTCACTCCTGGTTTTGTGCATGGATTCCAATAGTCTTTCGTCGCTTATCAATTCGGGGGATAACCCTAGAAAATCACGATAATCATTAACGTCCAAAGCAAAACTCAGAGATTCTCGCAGAGCTTTGCTTTCCATAAATTCACTCCGGTTTTCTTCCTCATGCCATACATGGTCAGTCTGTCCACATGCTCCCAGCAAGGTAATGTATCCTGTTTCGACTTCCTGATATCCAAACCGTCCTCGAACAATTTCTCCTGTTTTGAACAGTTGCAATATCCGGCTTTGATTCCATACCTGCTGCGCTTGCTCTGCCGCTGATGTTTCTTGGTAATAAGTTGTGAGTGAAACAAACCGAAAGTGTTCGGAATTGTCTCCAAGCATTTGGCTAATTTGGAAATGACCAGCATCAAGGTGAATATCATTCGCAAGTTTTCCTGGAGTTGGATAGCGATCAGGAAATTTATGGGTGTCGCCGCAAATTGTCTCAAAACTTTTATAGGAAATAGGTTTAGCCTCCAGATCGATTAAGACTTTGTAGGTAATCCGTTGTGGCTCCATCCGGGCAGCATCGATCCAATAGGGTCCATTTATGAGTTTCGTTTTTAAGCGCAGGCGGTTTGTTTTGATTTCATCTTCACTTAGTATGCCCACTTCTTTCTTCACATCTGGCTCATTTGCCAGATTAACGATCTCCTTTTCCACCCAATCAACTGCTTCAGCGAACTTGATAAAGTGGTGCGAGTTTCCAACATGACCTTCTCGTTTGACGCAGGTATTCCAGAAGAGTTTATCTTCTGCTAGCCAAATCCTTCCTTCGGCAGCCTGATAACGACAAGTCATGCGAGTGTCGTCATCCCTTTGCCACTCAAAAGACCTGGTTTTGAAATCAAATTCCTTCATCTCATGCTTATGAGAGAGCTCAAATAAGATGTCCCACGCTTGTCTTCGTGCCTCTTGAGCACGCTTCTTTTCCTGCTCTGCCATTTGGGTGATAATTTGCTTTTTTGACTCCAGCAGTTCGATTAATTCGTAGCCGGCTTCCGGTGGTAAATGCATGATTTCTTCATAAACATCCTCGCCCTTCGGCTTTTCAACTGCAGGCTCTGGCTCACCTTTCTTTCGTTTCTTGCGGGATGGCAGATTTAGTTCGATTCGATGAACCAAACGGGTGATGGAGACGCCACTGGATTTCCAGGCATCTTGTGATACCAGTGCATTTAATAATTCCAGTGCCTCGGTTCCATGTAATGACTCTATTTTTCTGTCGGTGTTATTCCAGATGACCAACCCCTGCTTTTGCCATGTCTGGAACTGATTCGACTCAAGCCACTCTGGACACCCTTCTGGCTTTTGTCCTTTATCGATGCGCTGGTAATTCGGATTTTCATTAAATCGTAAGCCCCAAGTTGTTTCTGCCATATGTATACCTCATATGAAGAATTTGAAACGTAAAACGGCGAAGCAAATAATTTTACCTGTTCCAGTTAAAAATTGCTTCTTTTTTGAGCATGAGGGACAGGATGCGGAGTAGATGGTTTCATCAATAAGGCCCCTTATGTGGGGCTTTCTTTGAGTGTCACTCGCTCAATTAAAAAATTTCATTTGCGCTTGTATGAGCTTGACACAGAATCCGCCCTAGCTCAATAACTAACGTACTTTACGGCGTGCCATAAAACGCTTTGTTCAAGACCTGTACACAATAACTACGTTAAAAGGATAGGGTTATCACCTGATTAAATCCTGTGATTATATTATTGGAAAAATCAGTCCGAATACCAAGTTGGGTGTTCAGCAACGACAATATCATAAATTGGGCAATCATGGGTATGGGCACGCGGTAGGTATCCTGTACTAATCGGCATGAGAATTACATTATTCGCAGTAAGAGATCATGAGTCAATTTTACTATTGTTGTAGAAAGAGAGAAGTTATCATATTTATTGCTCATCCCAACATTGCCTTGAATCCAGGTCGATCAAACCAGTTTAGGAATTAATTGGCACCACAAAGTTTTCGCCTGGTCTTCAAATGAGGCGAATAAAAAGAGCGTTTTTTGACGATATATATGAGTTATCAAGAACAAAATTTTAAAATCAAGGTATACTTCGACTATTCATTTACGCTTATCGTTATTTCTAAAATAATAATGGTTCTGTTAAATAAAATGACCCTGGTTTTTCCATCACCACGCCGGTTAAACTTGATTCTCCACAACAGAGGAATAAATATGATAAAAAATCTGTATGTAATATGTGGTTTGCCTACATCCGGGCAATTGCTTTTAGGAAGATATATGGAAAGCACATATCAGATTCCTTTATATACAAGCGTCGCATATTCTGTTGGGGAGGCGAATTCACTACCTTGGATTCGGTCAGAAAATTATGATCAACTAATATTCGAAAAACAGGAAAGCGTTGACAGGGAATTATTCTCCTCAACAAATGAAAAAGCGATAGTAATAGGTTGGCATATTCAAAATTATGTATATTCTGTTATGAGAGGCGGTCATCCTACAGAGAATATGTACAAAACCATAGCTAATGTAAATTCACGTGTACATATACGTCTCCTGTACATGTCAACCACGCCAGATGAAATGACAGAGCGAATGCTCGAAATACCTACTGATCAGGTCAAAAAAGTTAGTGTCTGGTACCAGAAATGGTTATTGGAATTAAATAGTTTAATTTCTGATCTAAAAATTGAAAAATATATTTTTGCGGCAGAAGACCCTGATCTTTTATATACTCGATGTAGATTCTTGCACAATCAATTGGGGCTAGAAGAGTCTAATGTAACAGCCAGTAATTACTAATAATTTCACAATTCAAAAGGGAGAGTTTTATGGGAGACGAAAATATTCTTGCTAAGTACCATAACGAAAATTATATATATGAATATTTGTTTCCATATCCTTTAGCAGATTTATACCGGCGTTATCGGGTATCGCGAGAGCCTTACGACAAGCTTGGTTTCCTTTTGTCGGCTAGTGAAGCATCTCTCAAGTTTTTGGTTGCGGTATCATTTGGATTAACCAATACGAATAACGAAAAACTAATACAGGACTTGAGTCGCGTAAAATTAAATAGCCCTTCGTTTGGCACGTGGGAAAAACTTCTGGAAATAGTTGTATCAAACGTAGAAAAATCATCAGAAACTAATGAACTAACATCATTGATAATACAATGCCTTAAAAATAACGAGGGAAAACAATCCGAATATATAAAATCAGTAAAAAAACTTATTGAATGGAGAAATGATTATGTACATGGTGGGACAATTACTAGCCTAACTGCTAAAAATATTTTGGAAGAAGCAGAACCTGTATTTAGGAATGCCTTTCGATCTTTGTCATTTTTGGCAAATTATCCATTTGTAATATGCGAGGAAGTTCGATTTATAAGAAACCCATCATGTTTCGAAGCTGTAATTAGATTGGCACAGGGATGCAATCCAACTTTCCCATATGAGATATGGCGATTAGACAAGCCTATTGATCCCCAAGTCACGTTGCTAATGTCACCGAATTTGTCAACCGCATATTCACTTAATCCAATACTGATAATCCTTCCCGACGAGAAGATGGATGCACCTCGATGTTATTTCTATTCACATAAAAACGGGCATGTTTATTGGCAAAGCTATGAATTTCATAAAGACAATATTAAACAAGGTCCATCTGAACTAGAAGAAGAGATGGTTTCTTTAATAAACGGATCGATTAAGATCTCTCAAACATTACTGGAATTTCATGACAACAACAAGCCACCCTGGCTTAAGTCGCTATCCAAATCGTCGAAAAGTTTATTTAACTTTACCCCTCCTGCTGGTTATGAGTTGCTAGGGGTAATTGGACAAGGAAGATATGGTATTGTTTACAAAGTATTCCATACAGGATTAAAAGAGGTTCGCGCATTAAAGATAATCCTACCTGAAATATCTCAAGATCCGCGATTAAGAAAAAGGTTTGAGATAGAGGCGCAAGTCCTTGCAAAGTTACGCGGAAAATCTGCGGGAATTGATTTGTACGAATACGGCGAGACTAATGAGGGATTTCCGTATATCATTCTGCAGCTTGCTGAAGAAGGTTCGCTTCAAGAATACATGGAGAGATGGGGACAAGCAGATTGGAATCTTGTTTTAGGGATTGGGATCAAATGTTTTACAGCTCTAAAGGCTGTCCATGAAACAGGTATATTACATAGAGATATAAAGCTATCAAATATTTTAGTTTCAGGAGACAGATATCTACTGTGTGATTTTGGCGTAAGTAAGTTTATTGATTCTAATCAGTCACTTACTCTTATGGGTGATGCTATAGGCACTATTGGTTATATGCCCCCTGAACAACGTGATGGAACATCAGATGCCCGATCAGACCTGTATTCACTTGGTGTATGTCTTGTCCATTTATTAGCCGGAAAGCCTTTGCCAGATCATCGAAAATGGTTATACCAGAGTTATAAAGGGAATTTAGATTTTAGAAATGCATTATTGAGTTTACTTGAACCTATCCCTGAAAACCGTCCCCCAAGTGCTTCCGCCATATTAGAAAGATTCAGAATCATTAATAAGGAATATATTGAAACTGAAAACAATCAAGAAATTGATACAAAGATAACTCCCCCAAAAAACACAGCTATTACTGATAATGCGTTACTGCCTGAATTAAGTAATGATAACCCTCAGCCCAGATATTGGCGTTCCTCCGACGGAACTGTTTTCAGGCAAATTCCATCAGGTGAGTATTTAATGGGAGGCACAAAATATCCAGATGAGCGTCCAGTTCACAAGGTTAGATTTGATAAGCCCTTCTTTATGGCTACTACGCTGGTAACAAATTCTATGTTTAGAAGATTTTGTGCTGAAACAAAATACCGCGGCTCTGGCGATAATTTTTTACTTCATTTCATGAACGAAAAAACATTTAATAAGTCATGGAGAGAAGCAACCGCCCCAGTAGTTTTTGTTTCCTGGATTGATGTTAAGGAGTATATCCTTTGGCGATCAGAACAAGATGATTTAGACTATCGACTGCCTTCAGAGGCTGAGTGGGAATACGCTTGTCGGGCTGATTCTCGTACTGTTTACCCTTGGGGTAACACATTTGATATGAATATGTTAAATACAGGCAAGAGACATGGTCATCCAACGCCGGTGGGCACCTTTCCGCCTAACTCATGGGGGCTATTTGATATGCTGGGAAATGTGTGGGAGTGGTGCGAAGATATTTTTGATGTTTTACCTAATGAAGAATCTCTCTTTTATAGATATTGCTCAGAACTTCCTTTCGGAAGCTGTGTGAATCCTGTAAATTCAGGACCAGATGCAATGTTTAGTAAGCGGGTAAGGAAGGGGCTTCGTGCCGGGCGTGGCGGATCTTGGTTTAGTGATAATCACAATTGTAGACCAGCCAATCGCCGTGGAAGACCATGATGCTTATCTTCGTTCTTACGGATTTCGGTTAGTAGTTGCCAATCCCCCTGAGAATGAAATTGAAAATAAGAACCTTGGAAAAAGTGGGGTAATTAAAAATGTCAGGCGATAATTTGGAACTAGTGTATAATAAATTGGTAGAGGCGGGTATTCAAGCCGTTGTTGCATTACCCGATTCACACCTCAGCCCATTATGTAAAAAAATTCAAGCAGGAAATAGAATTAAATATATTCAGGTAGCACACGAATCTGATTGTGTTGGTATTTCTACTGGATTGAATATGTCTGGCACTAAGACTCTCGCTGTAATGGAAAATTCTGGCATCAGAAATGCGTGCGAAATAATAGCGCGATTTCACTTGTCGCATAGGTTATTTTCGTGTTACTTAATATCGCATAGAGGTGAATTCGGTGAGCGGAATTGGTGGGGGATCGCACATCATCAGACCCAACAGCCTTTATTGGAGATGCTGCAATTTAGATGGGAATCCTTAAGATCAATTTCAGAATTATCTCTAATGTTGGAGAATTCATTCCGTATGCTCTCGTCTGGTCAGACTAGCATTGCCCTTGTAGCTGAAGCAAGCTTTTTGAGTGAGCTAAAAAAATGAATACCAGTGATGTAATCGACTTCGTTGAGAGCAAAATGACTGAACAAACCTCAATTGTTGTGTCTCTTGGACGGACTGGCGAAGAAATGTTTCAGAGAAATCGAGAACAAACATTATTTATCGATTGCATGGGAGCGATTTGTTCATTATCAATTGGTGTCGCTCTAGCGGTTGGAGAAAGTAAGCCAGTTATTGCGCTCGATTCAGATGGTAGCCATCTTATGGATTTATCCTTATTATCTACACTCGGCGTGCTAGCTAATGATTTAAATAACCTTACCATATTAGTTTTGGACAATGAGATTTACGAATCCGGAGGGGGGATGCCAAGTCGTTATTCACATCTCAATTGGGCATTACTCGGAAAAGCGTGGGGATTAAGAATAATTGAAGTGTCGACCATTGAGGAGCTTAGCATAGCTTTTTCTGATTACCCAAAAAGATTTTTGTACATTATTGTGAAAATAAAAAATGATAAAACGATTGACACTTTTACTAAAGATATTGATGGCATTGAGTCAAGGTATCGATTTCAGCGCCATCTTCAAAAAATTTTGAATAAAAAAATTGTTGATCCGGCAATAAAAGGATGAGTATCAAAGCGCTAGCAAGAGGAGATATCTATGTCAAAAAACCTTACCTTGACCAAAGTCGTTCAGCAGCAGGATAATTCTGCCATATATTCAACGAACTTCGATGGGGTTTTACACGAAAAACTAGAGGTATTAGTATTTACAACACCGGAAACGCGACTGTTGCTAAATTCTCCGGAAATCTGTGGCAGTGAGTTCCAAATCATTTTCAGTAATGGCTTAAGCAATGTTCTTGATGCTCTTAAGCTGTATCCTTCAGATATTGCAAAACAATTGAGCTCCGACCCTATAGATATATTGTATATATTGAGAGGGGGGCTGAATTTCAACTTACATGAGATTATTCATAAAACGCTGGAAAGAACCTCGGAAGTATCCTTCATTTCTAGCCAGCGCGTCCCAAAAGAAGGCGGATTTGATATCGCCGAGGCAGCATATGAAAAATGGAGCGTGCAAGACCAATCACTTTTGTGTTTCGGTGATATTAGTGCTACAGGCACAACAATCAAACAAGCAGTGCAACGCACAATCGATCATCCTATCGGAAAATAAAAACCAAAACGTTTGCTGTTCATAACAATTGGCACATCGAAAGCTTTAGATGCATGCGTTGAATTGTCAAAATTGTTAACTGAAAGATTAGGTGATAGTTTTGAAGGTATGACTGTACTTTTCGTTGAGCAAATATTTAATCTTTATGAATTTGATGAGCGCTTAAATTCTAACCACCTGCAATACACAGATTTTTTCAGGAAGGATTATCCGTCAACTATTGAATTCGAACTTGAAAGTGTTTCAAATCCGGTCTGCTACCTTGAGAGATGTGCAATTTATGATGGCGGATCCAGGGCGTTTGAGCCTAAAATATATACGAATAATTTAATTCATTATTGGGAAAGTCTCAAAAAGTCGCCACTAAATATCGAGGATTATTTATTAGTAAAAAGCAATTTTATGGATTACTCATTATCTTATGATGATTGGATGAAGAAACGGATTTGGTGGAATGGAGTAAGCGAGGATAAACTACTTGCCCTTTATAAGAAGGGGCACGATTCTGTAAATCATCTCACCAACAGTCAATTTGATGAGGTAATTGAAAATCGACTAACAAATCTATATAAGAGGAGAAAATAAGATGGAAAACCCAACGTTCATAGATAAATTAGCATGGATTCATGTTGTAGATAAAAGATATTAAGTACCTTGTCAAAAGGAAAGGATATATATTATATTCCTGGAGGAAAAAGGAGGAGATGAAACGGACAATCAAGCATTAATTAGAGAGGCGAAAGAGGAATTGAGTATTGATTTAATTCCCGATACCATAAAATTAGTTGGCGTCTTTGAGGCTCAAGCGCATGGCAAAAAAGAAGGTCTAATTGTTCGTATGACTTGTTATTCTGCAGATTATACAGGGGTGTTAACTCCTGATTCTGAAATAGCAGAGATGGTCTGGTTTACTCATAAAGATAAAGACAAGAGCTCACCCGTTGACAAAATCATTTTTGATTGGCTTCACGAGAAAGGGCTATTAGCTGACTAGAAAATACAATTGTTATTGCTCAACAATTTAGTTTCTTGGTCGAATTTCATAAAAGATGCCTAAGCCTCAAACTCAGGCATCTAGTTGTTATTTTTATCATTTGAAATTCTGTGTCAGATACATGCCGTTGAATTGAAATATAAAATAAACAGTATTAAAAACTAGATACTCCTTTTACGAAATGAATCTCCTTCATGGATAAACACGCTGCGATTGAATTTAATGATGTTCATTTTGAGTATCGCTTGGAAGACAGCAATACCCTCAATATTATTAAGGGATTGTCTTTCTTAATTAATAAAAATGAATTTATAACTCTTATTGGACCATCCGGTTGCGGCAAGTCCACACTCCTATACCTTATCGCAAACATTCTTAAGCCAACCCAAGGTGATGTCAAGGTAGATTTTGGACTCGTAAAAGATGCAAGTGGTTTTGTGTTTCAAGATTATGTATTATTTCCTTGGAGAAACATTTTGGAAAATGTTAGACTACCATTGGAATTAAAGGGTGTAAAAAATTCTGAGGCAAATAAACTCGCCTTAGAATATATCCATTTGGTTGGATTAGATGATTTTGTGAATTCGTTTCCAAAGGAGTTATCTGGGGGTATGAAACAGCGTGTAGGGATTGCTCGTGCACTAATTACAGAATCCCCGATTTTACTTATGGACGAGCCATTTAATGCGTTAGATGATATTACGCGTCAAGAGATGTATGATGAACTTATAAACATACTTTCTGTAACTAAAAGAACGGTGGTTTTTGTCACGCATAATATTAATGAGGCAATATTTTTATCTGATAAAATTTTTGTGCTTTCAAAAAGGCCGAGCATTATAAAGAAAATTATTGAGGTAAAGTTGCCCAAACCAAGGGATACGACTATTTTGTCGTCGCCGGAGTTTTATCAAGCTTATTCCGAGACTCAGCAAGCCTTAAAAGAGAAATAATCGAGAGAGTTTTATGTTAAGAGCAAAACTGGTTACGAGGGCAGTTCCATTTATCTTTTTTGTTTTTCTTTTGATCGCATGGCAATTAATTGTCGAAAAATTTAGTGTCCCTCAATACATTCTGCCCGCCCCGTCTGAAATAATCCAAAGAATGATAAAGGATTATTCAATTTTATACTTTCATACGGTGGTTACGTTGTACGAGTCAGTATCAGGTTTCTTATTGGCGTGCGTTATTGGAATTGTAGTGGCAATGCTTATTAATACATCTTCATTAGTTGAGAGAATAATATATCCATATGCAATAATGGCAAAAGTAATTCCTGTAGTGGCGATTGCGCCCTTGATAATGATCTGGTTTGGCTTTGGCATTACCCTAAAATCTTTATTTCTGCGCTGGTTTCTTTTTCCAATTGTTGTGAATACTGTAAAGGGGTTAAAATCAACCGATCCTCAAATGGTTAAGTTGATGAAAAGTCTTTCAGCTCATCCATTTCAAATTTTTATTAAGCTAAAAGTTCCATCTTCAATGCCATATTTGTTTGCTGGTTTTAAAGTTGCAATAACGCTGAGTGTTGTTGGGGCTATTGTAGGGGAGTTAGTCGGTGCAGACAGAGGTATTGGTCACCTAATTATGATTGCTCAGGCATATTTAGACACGGAATTGATTTTTAGTGCTATATTTGCGTCAGCAGTATTGGGTTGGTGTTATTTTCCCTAATCTCTTTCCTCGAAAATCACTAATGAGCTGGTATGAACCAGTCGAGTAATTCAACCACCAAACAGGAGGATTGCCATGAACAATTTTCGTCGAATAATTGTGTTGCTCCTTTTAGTTGTAACCCTTTTAACAAGTTGTTCCAAAAACACTGCCAGCCAAGTCGATGAGGTTAAACTACGCTTGAATTGGCAGCCTGGCGCAGAACATGTTGCATACTACTTAGCGTCTGAAAAAGGCTATTATAAAGATGCCGGCATGAATGTAGAGATTATCGTAGGGTCAGGTAGTGGCGATTCGGTGAAATTGCTTGCCACTGGAGATGTTGATTTTAGTTTGGCTGCTGGAGCTAACGTAATACAAGGCGTTTCCAGTGGAATGCCAATTAAGGTGATTGGGGTGATATATCAAGATGATCCCACTTCATTCACTGTACTGGACGGCAAGGGTATAACTAAACTAGAGGATTTAATTGGCAAGAAAATAGGTGTTGCCTTAAATAGTTCTACATATCCTGAATATCTTGCTCTATTAAAACGCAATGGTATAGATCAATCTCAAGTGACGGAAGTACCTGTGAATTTTGGGATTGAGCCATTGCTCACAGGTCAAATTGATGCATTTCCTGGCTTTCTTACTCAAATACCACTTCAAGTTCAAAGGCCGGTCAGAAAACCATTAGTTATTCCTTAAGATTATGGAATAAATATGTATGGAGTTTCTATTGTTGCAAGAGACGAGACAATAAAAATAATCCGGATCTTGTTCAGAGATTTGTCGATGCTACATTTAAGGGATGGAACTACGTTTTCGATCATCGCAGTGAAGCCATCGACATAATGATGAATAAATTCCCCGAACTGGATCGCAACAAGATAACAAGCGAACTTGATCTTTTAATCCCATTAATTTTGACGGACACTACGGAGGAATATGGCTTAGGGTATTCGGTCGATACACGCTGGGAAGATACTATAAACATTCTATTCGACCAAAACGTAATTAGCAACAAAGTCGAGCCGATTAATGTTTTCACTAATAAATTTGTCCAGAAAGAACCTTGAAATAGTATTCTTTCTATTCACATGTGTATATCATAAATACATATAGTCAATACTCTACCAATTAGCTGACATGGTAGAGTGTTGACTATTTCCTATAATCAGCTAATCAGCTTCGACCTAAAATCTATACACGGGAGATTGTTTTCCATCATGAAAAAACTAGCTTTGTTAGGTGATTTCCAGACAGTTCTT